>NZ_DFTS01000052.1:2780-6496 GCF_002383015.1 Idiomarina sp. UBA4206 | reverse complement strand
GTCGATGGTATCGAAGGCGACAACCAGCTTCACGTACTGCGTGAAAACGACACGCCAATTGATCAGGCCTTACTGCTGCAACCCTGTGACGGCGAGCGTACCGAAGCTGGCATGCGCACCAACATTCGGGTGTCGCTGCAATACATTGCCTCCTGGCTGAACGGCAAAGGCTGCGTGCCTATCTACGGCCTGATGGAAGACGCCGCCACCGCTGAAATTTCACGGACCTCAATTTGGCAGTGGATACGCCACGGCAAGACGCTTTCCGACAACACCCCGGTTACCAAAGAGTTGTTCCGACAGTACCTGCAAGAAGAAGCCGACGTAGTGAAAAATGAAGTCGGTGAACAGCGCTGGAAGAGCGAACCCTTTTCCCGGGCCCTGAGCCTGCTGGAAGAAATTACCACAGCCGACGAGCTGGTCGATTTTCTGACTCTGCCCGGCTACCAACAACTGAAATAACAATAAAATTCGCAACAATTAAAGAACAACAAGGAATTATTTATGACAACCCAGAACCTTTCATTCGCACAACAGGTTAAAGAATTACAAAAGCAATGGGACACCGACCCGCGCTGGAAAGGCGTTGAGCGCCCTTACAGTGCCGAAGACGTAGTCCGCCTGCGTGGTACCGTTCAGCCGGAATACACCTATGCCCGCAATGGTGCCGATAAACTCTGGCAGCTCATTCACGGCAAAGCACAGGAAAAATTTGGCAAAGACTATGTCAACGCACTGGGTGCTTTAACCGGCGGCCAGGCGGTACAGCAAGTCAAAGCAGGCTTGCAGGCCATTTACCTTTCCGGCTGGCAGGTGGCGGCTGACAACAACTCGGCCTGCAGCATGTACCCGGATCAGTCGTTATATCCGGTCGACTCTGTACCGACGGTGGTTGAGCGCATTAACAACTCCTTTGCCCGTGCTGATCAAATTCAGTGGTCAAAAGGCGTTACGCCGGAAGACGACAATTACGTAGACTACTTTGCGCCGATTGTTGCTGACGCTGAAGCCGGCTTTGGTGGCGTGCTCAATGCGTACGAACTAATGAAACGCATGATCCAGTCCGGGGCTGCAGGTGTGCATTTTGAAGACCAGCTGGCTTCAGTGAAAAAATGCGGCCATATGGGCGGAAAAGTACTGGTGCCAACACAAGAAGCGGTGCAGAAGCTTTCAGCTGCACGTTTAGCTGCAGACGTTGCCGGGACACCAACACTGATTGTGGCCCGTACTGACGCCAACGCCGCTGACCTGCTGACTTCTGACTTCGACCCGAATGACAAGCCTTTCATTACCGGCGAGCGCACTGCCGAAGGTTTCTATCGGGTTAAGCCGGGCATTGAACAGGCCATTTCACGCGGCTTAGCTTATGCTCCGTTTGCGGATCTTATCTGGTGTGAAACCGCCAAACCAGACTTAGACGAAGCGCGTCAGTTTGCTGAAGCCGTTCATGCCAAATACCCCGGCAAACTGCTGGCCTATAACTGTTCACCGTCGTTTAACTGGAAACGCAACCTGGACGACGACACCATAGCTAAGTTCCAGCGCGAGCTTGCCGCAATGGGTTACAAATTCCAGTTTATTACCTTGGCCGGTGTGCACAACATGTGGTATCACATGTTTGAATTGGCCCATGACTATGCCCGCAACGACATGTCTGCCTACGTTAAACTGCAGCAGCAAGAGTTTGACGCAGCAGACAAAGGCTACACCTTTGTGGCGCACCAGCAGGAAGTCGGTACCGGTTACTTTGACGAGCTGACCAACGTGATTCAGGGCGGGCTTTCCTCAGTTACTGCACTGAAAGGCTCAACCGAGGAAGACCAGTTTAAAACCTCTGCGTAAAGCGCAAGTCGGCATCATAAGGAAAGACATCCGTAAGCTCACCCTTGCGGATGTTTTTTTGTACCCGGCACCAGTACGCCGGGTCAATCAATTCAGGATGACGCTTCAATAATTTGTCACGGTACTTCGCCTGCGGCACCGCAAATTGCGCCAGCTGCTGCGGGAAAACATCGTCCGGGGCAATAGACACTTCCCAGTCGTTATCCGGCAAGCGTCGAAAGCTCATGTCCGTTAAATACCGTACTTCGTCGTAGTCATAGAATACCACCCGTTTATGCCGGGTGACGCCAAAGTTTTTCAGCAGCATGTCGCCGGGGAAAATATTCGCCGCCATCATTTCTTTTAAGGCACGGCCGTAGTCATCCATCGCCGCGTCTATTTCTTCGTCATTGGCGTATTCTAAGTACAAATTCAGTGGCGTCATTCGGCGTTCAACAAACAACTGGTGAATCACCAAAGTGTCACCCTCTATCGAAATAGAATTGCTAATGGTTTGCTTAAACTCTTCCAGTAAGTCGGCAGAGATACGTTTCAGCGGCAACGCCACATCGACAAATTCCAGCGTATCGGCCATACGCCCTACCCGGTCATGCCGCTTAACCATGCGGTAACGATCAATTACCGTCTGCCGGCCAAACTCCTTAGTACCGCCCAGCCGGTCTTTAATGACTTTAAATACATAAGGAAAAGACGGCAGCGTAAATACGGTCATAACCATACCTTTGACACCGGGAGCAGCAGAAAGCTGGTCATCTGTGCGGCGCAAATGGTGCAAAAACTCGCGATAAAACTCGGTTTTGCCCTGCTTATGAAAGCCCACCGACGAATAAAGTTCAGCCAGGGTTTTGTGTGGCATTAAATCTTTCAAAAACCGCACCAAGGCAGAAGGCGCCTCGGTTTCGACCATAAAATACGAACGGGCAAAGCCAAAAATAGTCGCCATGCGGTCCGAACGGGTAATAAAAGCATCGACATAAAGCTTGCCCTGCGAATTAATCAGCACAGGTACAATAAAAGGGTAATGGTTATTTTCAGTCACTACCCGTCCGACAATATATGCCGCTTTGTTGCGGTAGAATGGTGACTTAAGTACGTCTATGCGCAGGTTGTGGGCTTCAATATCGGTTTCAGTTGCGCGCTCAAAAAACTTATCGCGCAACTGTTCAATATCATTTTCAAAGTTTTCAAATTCACCGCCCAGGCCAATATCCTCAAACACCCGCGTCAGTGTCCCCTCCAGCCCGTCAACCACCGGAAAATAAGAGTGACACTCGTTCTCGACCGGTACCGGAATGTGGTTCGCCAGCACAGTTTCTACAAAAATATAGTCGTTATTAAAGTAGGCACGGTCAAACACCCGGCAAAATACCGAGTTGTAAAAAGTCTCTGCAAGCTCCGCCTGCGGATGAAACTTCAGTAATTGCTGGTAACGTTGCCGGGTTGCACGCCATAGGTTTTCATCAAGCGCATTACCCACACGCCGCTCGACTTTCTTCGCGGTTGTACCCACCTGATGATCGTAATAATGAATGCGCTCTGAGGCCGCCGACACAACGGCTGTCCAGTCCCGTTGCAAAAAACGTTCACGTGCCCCCTGAGTCAGCGCCTGAAAACGCCGGTAGTGGCTATGAAAGCCATCCAGAATACTTTTTGCCAGGGTCTCGGGGCTAATTGTCATGGTCTTTCATCCACCAAACCGGTCACAACGACTCTCTATTTGAATCAAGTTAATCATCAATAATGACAGAAACAAGACTGGCGTTATACATTCACCCTATTTATAATCCCGATAGATTTTTCATATTCCACTTATTCTGGATAGCTATGAATACCATCAAAGACATTGATTTGAACCTGCTGGTTTATCTGGATGT
>NZ_DFTS01000052.1:2342-2661 GCF_002383015.1 Idiomarina sp. UBA4206 | reverse complement strand
ACCTGCTGGTTTATCTGGATGTGCTGCTGCGGGAGAAGAACGTAACCCGTGCCGCGGCACAGCTAAATATCACCCAGCCGGCTATGAGTAACGGCCTGAAGCGTTTGCGTAACCTGTTAAACGACCCTATTTTAGTGCGCACCAGCGAAGGCATGGTGCCGACTCAACGCGCGCTGGACATGCAGGAAGCCCTGCGCGGGGTATTGTACTCGGTTGAAGAAATGATCCAGCCGGTGCGTGAGTTTGACGCCCCCACCAGTGATCAGGTTTTTCGGATTATGGCGTCCGACTATGCCGCTTCCACGCTTATGCCTAAACT
>NZ_DFTS01000052.1:0-2270 GCF_002383015.1 Idiomarina sp. UBA4206 | reverse complement strand
ACTGCTGGAAAAACTTGATGAGCAGGCACCCAATGTCTCACTGGATATCATGACCCCCAGCGACATCAGCTTTCACGACGTTGAAAACGGCAAAGTGGATCTGGCCATTAACCGCTTTGAACAACTGCCACAGTCGTTTCACCAAAAGAATTTATGGAGCGACGAGTTTTCCTGTTTGATCCGCAAAGACCACCCATTGCTGGAAGACTACACGCTGGACAATTACTTAAAGGCGCAGCACGTCTGGGTGAGTAAAACGGGCTTTGGTGTGGGCGTAGGGATGGATCCGCACGACGTACAAAAACTCGGCTGGGTCGACGACGCGTTAGATAAACTGGGCAAACGCCGGAAAATTAAAGTGTTTACCCGTAATTATCATGTTGCTATGTATCTGGCTCGTCAGGGGCTGGTTGCTACCTTGCCAACACGGGCCGCCGAACTGTATTCACAGGACAGTCAATTGGTTATGAAAGCCCCGCCGTTTGAAATACCGGGGTTAACTCTGACCATGATCTGGTCGCCGCTGTTACAGCACGATGCAGGCCACCGCTGGTTCCGACAAGTGGTCGCCGAAACCGCGGCAGCTTCATAGCTTTGTTACCAGGGGCTTATTCTTCCCAGAAAAAGCCCTTACGTTTACGTGGCTCCGGCAACAAGCGATCCATGGTGGTGGCATCATACAACACGCCATTAACCATAGTGTGAGTCACTTTGTCGGTGTCACGGATGTCCTCCAGCGGGTTACCGTCAATAACAATAATATCCGCCAGTTTACCTTCTTCCAGCGAGCCCAGAGCGTGATCCATGCCAAAGACTTTAGCCGGATCAATGGTCGTTGTACGGAGGGCTTCCAGCGGTTCCATACCACCCTGAGCCATCATCCAGATTTCCCAGTGTTGCGCTAACCCCTCACGCTGCCCATGAGCACCAGAGAGCACTTCAACACCTAAGTCCTGCAGCTCAGTAGCCACTTCCGCATTATTAAAGTGGTTGTAGTGGTTATGCGGCGCTTTTTCACGACGCATCGCCTTACCCACTAAAAAGTCCATGGGCACATATTGAGTCAGCTTGGGATGCTTCCATACATCGGTTTCCGCATACCAGTAGTTCTCACCCCAGATACCGCCATAAGCCACACCCAGGGTTGGTGTATAAGCTACGTCACTTTGCTGCCATAACTGACGAATACCATCGTAGATATTGGCTACCGGTAATGAGTGCTCAACCGTGGGGTGCCCGTCCATGATCATGCTCAAGTTGTGCTGCAACAACGAACCGCCTTCAGGTACCACCATCATTTCCAGTTCTCGTCCGGCTTCAACCACTTGTTGACGCTGGTTACGACGCGGCTGGTTATAACTCTTAACAGAAAACGCACCCACTTTCTTCAGGCGCTCTAAATGAAACTTAGCGTCTTCTAAGCTATCCACATGCGAGGTGTAACCCGGGCCGTTAGCACCGTATAAAATGGTACCGGTTGAGAACAGTCGTGGCGCGGCAATTCTGCCCGCTTTCTGCAGCACTGAAGCCGCAAAGAACTCGGTCGTATCGTTAGACGGATCGTGAATTGAGGTCACACCAAATGCCAGATTCGCGTACTGTCCCCAGTTCTGCTGCGGGATAATTTCTGCCTGGCCCTGACCACCGTGCGCGTGCGCATCGAATAACCCCGGCATAACGGTTTTGCCACTGGTATCAATAACCTCAGCGCCGGAAGGCACATTAACTTCAGCTTCAGGACCTACCGCCACAATTTTATTATTGCGCACGACCACAGTGCCTTGCTCATAAACGGTATCGCCATTCATGGTAATAACCTGGCCGCCCACAAAGGCAACGGTTGTATCCGGTACCATGGCGTCATGTTCAAAACCAATGTTCTGGCCATTTTTTACTTTCAGGGTGTCGCTTTCAGTGTCAGCATTAAAGGCTTCAGCCACCGACGTATGGTAAAGCTCCGGCCCCAATGTCCAGTAAATCTGGTCACTGTTTGCCGTCCAGGATAGATTTTCACCGGCACGAACAGACAGCTGATGCACCGGCATTTGTTTATCTCCCGGCCCTACGTTGATAACGCTGCCGCGCTCGACTAAAGGCGTAACAAACACTTTGAAACGTTCTGCAAAAGCCAGTTGCTTGCCATCCGGAGACACGCGGAATTCAGTGGCTAACTCCGACTGATACAACTCGCGCTGCTCCAATGTGCGCAAATCGATCGCACTTAACGTTGGTTTTTCGCCCGGAGTCATCAGATAAACCCGGTCGTTACG
>NZ_DFTS01000060.1:68423-69939 GCF_002383015.1 Idiomarina sp. UBA4206 | reverse complement strand
TGGAGCCCGGACTTTCCTCCCCCTGTAAACAGGCGGCGATTGTCTGGCCAGCTCTCCGCGGAGGATTCTACGCTGCGCCAGGCTTTAACTCAATCTTTGTTTTTATTCTCCAGCCCCCACTGATACAACACGTTTTTACGTTCATCATGAATTTTCGCAGTGACAGCAGCCGCTTTCTTTAATGGCAACTCCTCCAGTAACAACAGCAAGGTTCGCTTAGACGCCTCTCCAGGGCCGTCACTGGCTTCCGTTTCTTGCTGCAAGGGTGATATCAGTAACACCATTTCTCCCCGCTGCTGGTTGCTGTCGTCTGTTAAAATCTGCAATAACTCTGCAGCACTGCCATTTAAATAGGTTTCAAACTGCTTCGTCAGTTCACGCGCCAGTACCAGCTGCCTTTCTGTCCCCAGCACGGCATTCATATCGGCCAGGGTATGCAGAATTCTGTGTGGGCTTTCATAAACAACAACGGTTCTTGGTTCTGTTTTTAACGCTTCTAATTTTGCCCGGCGTTGCTGCGGCTTAGAAGGCAAAAAACCTTCAAAGGCAAAGCGGTCGGTAGGCAAGCCAGCCGCAGACAGTGCTACGGTTACGGCACAGGCACCCGGCAGTGCAACCACTTTGAGGCCGTGCTGACGACACCGTTGTACCAGCACATAACCCGGGTCATTAATAAGTGGCGTACCCGCGTCGCTGACTAATGCCAGGGAATCGCCTTGCTGCAGGCGCTCAATAACCGCATCCGCGCGCTGAGTCTCGTTATGCTCATGCAGCGCAAACACGTCGTTTTGTATGCCATAATGCTGCATTAACTTCCGCGTATGCCGCGTATGTTCTGCAGCTATGGCTGCTACATCGGCTAATGTTTTTATTGCCCGCTCGGTCATATCGCCTAAATTCCCGATAGGCGTGGGTACAATATAAAGGGTCCCCGGGTCTGTCATAATGAGTCTCAGTTTGTTTCCAACGTCAATGCCGTTTATAGTATCACCGAACAGGCACCAAAGCGGAACCTTACAGTGTTTAGAACTCAGTCATTTGTATTTTTAGCTCTACTGGCACTCATGGTACTCACTCAGTGTACCTCTGCCCCTGACCGGAAAACTGAAACGCCCGACAAAACCGCAGATGCCGCCGACCAGGACTTAAGTTTAACTGAAGAAAAATCGGCTCAGGACTGGTTAGATGAAGCCCGCGCTGCCGCCAACGATATTGAACAGCACTCCGCTTTAATACGCGCAGCTAATGCGTTTCAGAATGAACAAAAATGGCAGCAGGCTGTAGCCGTGTTGTCTCAATTAAGCCCTCAAAAAATTACCCGGCATAGTCAAAAGTACTATCACCTGGCTAAAGCTCGTTGGGCAGCAGAACAAGAACAATGGCCCCAGGTTATTGATGAACTTGAGAGCGTTTATACACAGTTTAACCAACGCGAATTTCGCGCTTTGAGCTTACAATTGCTGTCTCAAGCCGCTTACCAGCAAAAAAACTACTGGCAAGCTTTGGTGTGGCAGGG
>NZ_DFTS01000060.1:67251-68329 GCF_002383015.1 Idiomarina sp. UBA4206 | reverse complement strand
TTGCCAGCCGGGTCACCCAATCTGAGCTCCCACAGCAACGTCCGACTGATTTAGCTCTAGCGGGTTGGTGGCGTTTAGTTGACTACCATCATCAGGCCATGACCAACCCGGAACAACTGTCTGCTTACCTAAGCCAATGGTTGCCAGGCTATAGCGAGCACGCTGCAGTCGATATGGTAGAAAGATGGCAGGAAACAGAAATCAGGAATGATAACGAGAAGACATCCAAACCCGTCATTGCGGTCCTATTACCCTTATCTGGAAAATACCAACAACAAGGTCAGGCCGTACGCGATGGCATTATTGCCCGCACAGGAGAATTAAAAGAAGTACAAGTGGTTTTTATTGATAGCGAACAAGGTGACATTGCGGCACATAAAGAGCAGATAAAGTCACTGAACCCGGTTGGTATTATCGGTCCCCTTTTAAAAGAGAATGTTGCGCTTTGGGCTGAGCAGCCACCCAGTGATGTACCTCAGATTTTTCTAAACCAGATTGAAAGAGAATCAGCGGACTCCTCTGCTAATAGCGCATTTTTCGCCTTAACTCCTGATACAGAAGCCCGGCAAGCTGCACAGCGCATCAATCAGAAACTTCCAGGAGCTAAAAGTGCCATGATCATCGCCGCCGATACGTCCAACGGACGTAGAATGGTCGATGCCTTTAAATCGAGTTGGGATAATGAGCAGGCGGGAGACCCCAAAGTTTCTTACTTTTCGGAACGCGCGGACATGAAAGCAACGGTGGAAAGCTCTCTGGGGCTAACTGACAGTCAGCAGCGCATTCGGGCAGTGAAAATAGCCGCTGGAAAGATCATTGTTGATGAGCAGGAACGAAGCCGGAGAGATATCAGCGCTATTTATCTGCCGGGAAACTTACAACAAACTCGTCTGTTAAAACCTTTTATTGATGTCAGTGTTTCACCTTTTGCCGCACCCATTCAGGTGTACGCCAGTTCTGCGACTCACGAACTTAAAAACCGCTTAGGGGATTCTGATCTTAACGGTATTATCTTTTCTGACATTCCCTGGTTAGCTTCAGATGCCGGTAATAATTTGCTTTTAACTCAGTGGCTTGA
>NZ_DFTS01000060.1:55688-67171 GCF_002383015.1 Idiomarina sp. UBA4206 | reverse complement strand
TTGAGCTACGCAATGGTTGGGGACTTTCACTAGCAAGGTTAGCCGCAATGGGATATGACAGTGTGTCATTAATACAACGATTAGAAATGATGAACCGTATGCCGGGGCTTACCTGGAGCGGACTTAGTGGCAACCTCCACATCAATGACTCAGTGGTTCAACGTGAACTAACCTGGGCTACCTTTACTAAGGGGAAAATAGCCTTAGCTAAGGAGTCAAATAATGCAGGAAGTAGCAACAGGTAAGCACGCGGAGTTACTGTCGGCAGAATTTCTGGAAAAGAATAGTCTTACAATTATTTGCAAAAATTACCGCATTGACGGCGGTGAAATTGATATTATAGCCCGAGACGGAGATTACTGGGTCTTTTGCGAGGTTAAGTATCGGCAACATGAGCACTTCGCTTCAGTACTTGAGCAAATTAAGCCGCAACAATGTAGGCGTGTAAGGCATACTGCTCGTTACTATTTACTCAGTAATAATATAGACGAACATACCGCAGCAATACGTTTTGACGTTATTGCAGTAGTCGGTCACCCAACAAAAATTGAATGGTTTAAGGACGCATTCTAATTATGAATGACGAGCTAATTAAAGCGCTTTTCACAGAGAGCATACAGACACAGATCTCCGCAGTTGAGAGCCTGACCGATGACATGGCAACCACAGTGGAGTTGTTAGTGGCTAACCTGCTCAATGGTCAACGCGTTTTTTGCTGCGGAGACCGAACCACAGGAGTGGTTGCACAGCATTTTTCCAATCTCATGACAGAGGGGATGAAGCTCGAACGGCCTCCTTTTCCAGTGCTGGCCCTGAATTCGGGCAAGCAAAAGCAACTGGCAGCATTGGGTCAGGCTAGCGACATTTTGATAGTTATAGCCGATAATCAGGAAAATGAAGAACTAACCTCCGTTATGGAAACAGCAATTAGCCGCGACATGTTAATCATTGCCCTAACCGGAGAAGGTAATGACTCTGTTTCCGGTTTATTAGGGGCTAATGACATAGAACTGCGTGTGCCAAGTTTAAATCCCGCTCGTATACTGGAAACCCAGTTATTTATTGTCCATGGTCTATGTGAACAAATAGAAAATACTATCTTCCCTCAGGAGCACTGACGCGTATGACTTTATCTAAACTCGCTTTACCCGTCATTTTTATCATCTTGTTAGCCTTACAAGGATGCGCTGCTGTCGCAGTTGGCGCTGCCGCAGTTGGTATCTCGTCTGCAACAGACCCACGTACCATAGGCACGCAGGTAGACGATCAAACGATTGAAATGAAAACGAACGCCAAACTGGGGAACGATGAGCAGCTTGAGGATTCTCGCGTCATTGCGGTGAGCTACGATACCAACGTGCTGTTGATTGGCCAGGTGCCCAGCGAGAGTTTGAAAAGAAGAGCAGAAGATGTCATTAGAGATACGAATGGCATTAATAAAATTTTCAATCAACTGCGTATTGGCTCAAAAGCTTCTGCAACGGTTCGCGCAGGCGACAGCTGGATAACCAGTAAAGTGAAACTTAAGTTTGCGAATAATAAGTCCATAGATGCCACCAACATAAAAGTGGTAACAGAAAACGGCGAGGTATTTCTGCTAGGCCATGTTAGTCAGGCGGAAGCAGAGGCTGCTGTTGAAATTGCAAGAAATGTTGATGGTGTAGGACGAGTTATTAAAGCACTAACCATTAAGCGTTAGTGAAGCGTTAGTGCTTTAAATTCTTACTTAACAACTTTTAAGTTGGGCTTTTTCTTCGCTGACTTTTGCTCAGTTTCAGTGTTGCTCTGCTCTTCTTCGTCAAGCTCGGGCATTTTATCCAGCTCGGGCTCGGCCTCAAACATAGCACCAGCTCCATTTTCACGGGCGTATATAGCTAATGCCGCCGTCATAGGAACAACAACCTGCATGGGCTGCCCACCAAAACGTGCGTTAAAACGCACCTCATGGTCCGCCAACTGTAAGTTCTGAACTGCTGTTGGTGAAATATTAAGAACTATCTGGCCTTCACTCACAAAGTTTTGTGGCACAACCGTGCCGACAATGGTTGCGTCAACAACCAAGTGCGGAGTCAGATCGTTATCAACAATCCATTCGTACAGTCCACGAAGTAGATAAGGTCTTTTCGGCGTCATAGCACTACTCCTCGACGTCGATGAAATTAATGACGGGCGAGCTCTTTTTCTTCTTCCGTTAAAGAGTCCTGGAACGTTTTGCGTTCAAATAAACGTACCATATATTGCTTGATCTCTTTTGCACCTTGCCCTTCCAGGTCAATGCCGTAAGCTGGTAAACGCCATAGCAGAGGTGCCAAATAACAATCGACTAAGCTGAATTCTTCACTCATGAAATAAGGCGTGTCGGCAAATATAGGAGCCAAAGAAAGTATGCCTTCTTTCAATTCCTGCCTTGCCTGTGCATCGCCTTGCTGAATTTTTTCAGCCAGACTGTACCAGTCACGCTCAATACGGTACATCATAAGACGACTTGTACCACGGGCAACCGGGTACACCGGCATCAGTGGCGGGTGCGGGAAACGCTCATCAAGATACTCCATGATAATTTGTGCGTTATATAACACCAGTTCACGGTCAACAAGAGTCGGCGTAGCCTCTGGGTACGGGTTAAGCTGTAACAGATCCTCCGGCGTACTTTCGTCGGTCACATACGTAATTTCGACACCAACACCTTTCTCAGCTAACACCAGACGTACCTGATGACTCTTTAAGTCATCCTTTCCTGAATATAACGTCATTACTGAGCGTTTATTTGCTGCAACAGCCATTCCTTTCTCCAGATAATATCAACGGCAAAAGGGTGGCAAGCCACCCTTTACTAAGTCGTTGTCTAACAGACTGATAAGCCTCGATTATTTGAGGTCTTTCCAAAACTCTTTCTTCAGTAACCATGCCAAAATAGTGAATACCAGCAGGAAACCAAAGACAAACCAACCCATTCGACGCTGCTCTAACAACATAGGCTCACCGGTGTATACCAGGAACGCTGTTAAATCTAGCATCGCTTGGTCGTACTCGCTTTCAGACAGGCGACCGTTTCCATCGGTTTTAATACCAACGTAAACGTCTTTCATTTCGCCGTCTATCATACGCTCTTCGTAGGTTTTTTCAGGAAGCCCCTGAAGTTCTTCCAGCACATGCGGCATACCCACGTTAGGGAATACTGCGTTGTTAACCCCAAATGGGCGACTTTCGTCTTTATAAAATGAGCGTAAATAAGTATAAATCCAGTCCGCACCACGTACACGAGCAACATTGGTTAAATCCGGTACAGCTGTACCAAACCAATTCGCAGCGGAATCTGAATTCATATTATTGGTAATAAGGTCACCGGCTTTATTGCCAGTAAACTGTAAGTGCTTCTCACCCAGCTCTTGTGGGATACCAAGATCTTCAAAGGTGCGGTTATAGCGATGATACTCCAGCTGATGACAACCCAGACAGTAGTTCATATATAACTGCGCACCGCGTTGCAACGAGGCCTTGTCGTGTAAATCGACTTCGGCCTTATCTAATGGAACTTCAGGACCCGCCGCAAAAACCAGCGACGGAATCAAAGTTATAAGAGCGATTAACAGTTTTTTCATTTCGACGTCACCCTTTCTGGTACCGGTTTAGTCTTCTCGCGCTTACTGTAGAACCAGAGCAGCCCGAAGAATGCAAAGTACAGGAACGTAAATATCTGTGCGAACACGGTTGCAACAGGAGTTGCAGGCTGAGTTCCCAGATAACCCAGTACAACGAAGCTGATCGCGAATACGGTTAAGTTCAGCTTATGCAATAGGCTACGATAACGAATTGAGCGTACTCGACCACGGTCTAACCAAGGCAATAAGGCCAGGAAGGCAATGGCAGCAAACATGAGAATGACGCCAAATAGCTTATCCGGAACCGCACGTAAAATAGCGTAGAACGGAGTGAAGTACCATACCGGAGCTATGTGCTCTGGTGTCTTCAGCGGGTTCGCTGGTTCGAAGTTCGGTGGCTCAAGGAAAAAGCCGCCCATTTCCGGATTGAAGAAAATAACGTAACAGAAGAAGAACAAGAAGATACCAAAACCGAACATGTCCTTAAGGATGTAATAAGGATAAAACGGGATGGAATCAACAATGTCTTTCTTGTTCGTGAAGCGCTCATGGAACTTAAATTTCGGCTTCTCTTCGTCAGGAACCGAGCCTTTAGGCTTCTTCGTATCAACACCATCGGGGTTGTTAGAACCGACCTCGTGCAAAGCGACGATGTGCAAGAAGACCAAAATAACCAGCACTAATGGTAAAGCAATGACATGCAGTGCAAAGAAACGGTTTAACGTAGCGCCCGAAATAACGTAGTCACCGCGGATCCACAAAGTTAAATCATCACCAATAACCGGAATTGCACCGAACAAGGAGATAATAACCTGAGCACCCCAGTATGACATTTGTCCCCATGGTAGCAAGTAGCCCATGAAGGCTTCCGCCATTAATACCAGGAAGATGAACATACCAAACAACCAGATTAATTCCCGTGGTTTTTGGTAAGAACCGTACATCATGCCGCGGAACATATGCAGATAGACCACCACGAAAAACGCTGATGCCCCAGTGGAGTGCATGTAACGCAACAGCCAACCGTATTCAACGTCACGCATGATGTACTCGACCGAAGCAAATGCGCCTTCGGCACTTGGTACGTAGTTCATGGTAAGCCAAATACCGGTCAGAATTTGGTTAATTAATACAATAGTTGCCAAGAAACCGAAAACATACCACATGTTGAAGTTTTTCGGAGCTGGATACTGTGCCAGGTGGATGTTCCAGGTTTTTGTCATGGGGATGCGGGCATCCATCCACTCTACAAATCGCTTAAACATTATGCTTGCCCCTTATCTTCACCCACCAAAATGGTGTTCTCGTCGATAAAATAATGCGGCGGCACGACTAAGTTCAGAGGTGCTGGAACGCTTTCAAAAACACGACCTGCAATATCAAACTTCGAACCGTGACACGGGCAGAAGAAACCAGATTCAACGCCATCAACATGGTCTCCCATTCCCTTTTCGAGATAGGACGGGGAACAACCTAAATGGGTACAGATACCAACGGCGACAAAGAATTCTTCCTTGATTGAACGGTGTTGGTTCTGAGCGTACTCAGGCTGCTGTGGTTCTTCCGAATTAGGGTCGCGAAGCCGATCTTCAACTTTAGACAACCCTTCCAGCATATCGGGGGTACGACGCACCACCCAGACTGGCTTTCCGCGCCATTTCACACGGACTAGCTGGCCAGGTTCAGCCTTGCGTATATTCACTTCTACGGGCGCACCCGCGTTTTTCGCTTTCGCACTCGGGTTCCATGATCTTATGAAGGGAACGGCTACTGCTACCGCTCCGGCACCACCTACCACAGAGGTTGCGACAGTCAAAAAACGACGGCGGCCTTTATCTACAGGCGCATTGCTCATCCATCTACTCTCCAGTTTTGGACGCTCCACGATACTTTGTCGCGAAGTCGGGAATTAGCTGCTGCTTTGTCCGCTTATGCGGATTACAGAAAATGCTTTGAGATGATAATGAAAAGACACACTTTTTACAAGCTTAATAGCCGCTATTATCGCGGTATTTCTATTTCGATCAGACATAAAAAAACCCAGCCGAAGCTGGGTTTTGCCACAATAAATGAAGACGAATTAACGCTTCGAGAACTGTGGACGTTTACGTGCTTTATGCAAGCCGATTTTCTTACGTTCAACCTGACGAGCGTCACGAGTAACGTAACCTTCTTTACGTAGCGGACTACGTAGAGCTTCGTCGTACTGCATTAATGCACGGGTAATACCGTGACGAATTGCACCAGCCTGACCCGTAGTACCACCACCACTTACAGTGATGTACAAGTCAAACTTTTCAGTCATTTCAACTAACTCTAACGGCTGACGAACAACCATTTGAGCCGTTTCACGACCGAAGTATTCGTTCAGTTCACGGTTGTTAATTTTGATGTTGCCGCTACCAGGACGCAAAAATACGCGAGCCGTGGAGTTTTTGCGACGACCAGTACCGTAGTATTGATTATCTGCCATAGTGTTCTTGCTCCGTATTATATATCCAGTTGTTTAGGTTGTTGAGCAATATGGTTATGCTCAGTACCTGCGTACACTTTCAGTTTACGGAACATGGCACGACCCAATGGACCACGGGGTAACATACCTTTCACCGCTTTCTGAATGACCATCTCTGGTTTCTTAGCAATCAGTTTTTCAAAGCTGATTGATTTGATACCACCCGGAAATCCAGTGTGCGAGTAGTACATCTTGTCCTGAGCTTTGTTACCGGTAACGGCAACTTTCTCAGCGTTAATGACGACAATGTAGTCGCCGGTATCAACGTGAGGCGTGTACTCAGGCTTATGCTTGCCGCGTAAACGACGAGCGATTTCAGTAGCTAAACGACCTAAAGTTTTGCCTTCAGCGTCTACTACGTACCAGTCGCGTTTTACCGTTTCTGGCTTGGCTACAAATGTTTTCATTGTATAAAACCTACATTTTAAAAGTTCACGGACAGTAATTCCGGGCTTCCCCGCGAATCACAACAATAAAAAAATGATGAAAATCATTTAGTTATCTGCTGCGACCGCTGCATTACGTTAGGTAACACAACGGACTGTAACGTGGGCTGCGCGGATTATAGGAAAAATGCGGTTAAAGATCACGCATTTTCTGAAATTTATGCTTTATGTGCCATAGCAAGATATTCCTGACTCTGCATTTCCTGCAAACGGCTGACGCAGCGACGGAACTCAAAAGTTAACTGGCCTTCGGTATATAACGATTCGATATCGACTTCAGCGGATAAAATCAGCTTCACCCGACGCTCATAAAATTCATCCACTAACGCGATGAAACGTCTGGCGGTATCGTCTTTTCCCGCGCCCATTTGTTCGACATTACTGATCAGGACAGCGTGATAAATTCGCGCTATCTCCATGTAGTCGTTTTGGCTGCGGGCTGTTTTACAAATCGAAGCAAAATCAAAGAACACAACGTCGTCACACTCTGCTCTTACGTCAATATCCCGACCTTCGATATCAATACAGTCTGATTCGTACCGGTCTTTGCACTCCGGTGCCAGCTCTTTGAAATACTGCCATAAGTTTTTATCAGCCTGGTCATCCAGCGGTGAGTGAAAAATTTCAGCTCGTGTCAGTGTTCTTAAGCGGTAGTCGATACCACTGTCGACATTCACCACTTCACAGTGCCGCTTGATAAGTTTAATCGCCGGAATAAAACGCGCTCGTTGCAGGCCATTTTTATAAAGATCGTCCGGAATAATATTCGACGTGGCAACCAACACCACACCCCGCTCAAATAAATACTCAAACAGCTTACCCAGCAACATAGCATCGGTAATGTCCTGTACGAAAAACTCGTCAAAACAGACAATTAGTGCTTCATCGGCGATCTTGTCCGCCACAATACGTAAAGGATCGCTTTGCTTATCCAGCATTTTTAATTCGTTATGAACTCGATGCATAAAACGATGGAAATGAATGCGCCATTTACGTTCAACTGGCAAGCTCTCAAAAAAAGTATCAACCAAATAGGTTTTACCACGGCCTACACCACCCCAGAAATAAATTCCCTGAGGCCTCTCCGGCTCTTTGCTTAGAAGCTTTCGCCAGGCCGATAAGGTGTGGTAATGGTGCCAGTCGATAAGCTCATCATGCAGTCTTTGCAAATGTTTAACGGCATTAAGCTGGGCTTCATCTTCCGAGAAGCCATTGTGTTCGATATCATACTGATAACGTTCTAATGGAGACATTTGCTGTTTGGACACTACCACTTCACCTCAGTTGGGATTATCCTAATAGGTAATATGTTACCATGAAGGTGAAGCGCAGCAATCATTCGAAGCTGTAGCAGCTTGTTCAGGAGTTAATTATGAGTTGGATTATTGGAGTTCTGTTGGTCATTGCCGGTGCAATCATTGGCTTTTTCGCAGCTCGTTACAGTCAGTCAAAAGGTCAGTCAGGCGACCTTGAAGAACAAGTTCAGCAAAGCCAACAGCGTTTAACCGACTACCAGCGAGAAGTTGCCGAACACTTTGCAACGGCCAATGCCATGGTAGAACAACTGGCCGACACACAACAGCGTCTGCAAAGCTATTTGAGCCAAAGTGCCGAATTGCTTGAAAAAGGCGATGTTCAAAGCGACTTACCTTTTTTCGCTGAAGATACCCTTAAGCAGTTGCGCGTAGCCAACTCTCTGAACAAAGACCACCGCTCTGGTCGTGACAGTTATAGTGCTAACGACATGCCTCGCGATTACACCGAAGGTTCCAGCGGCTTATTCTCAAATAGTTACGAAGAAAAATCGGAAAAAGAGTCCTCAAAAACATCTTGAAACACTTTTAGAGTGAACTCATATAACTAACAAGCGGTCTTAACTCGCAGACCGCTTGTTAGTGCTTTATTAAGGAGTCACTCAAACCATGAAACGAGTATTAGCTTTATTCAGTTTACTCTTTATTTTTAGTTTTACCCCTATTACTTCGGCTCAGGCCGGGATCCCATTTTTTGGCAATGACGACGAACAACCTACTCTGGCACCTATGCTGGAAGAGGTTACACCTGCTGTTGTCAACATTTCCGTAAAAGGAAAGCGCGAGGTCAGACAACGACTACCGGATGCGCTTCGTTTTTTCTTCGGACCTAATGCACCGCGCGAACAAGTTCGCGAGCATCCATTTCAGGGGCTGGGTTCTGGCGTGATTATTGATGCCAAGAACGGTTATGTCGTCACAAATAACCATGTCATTGACGATGCAACTGAAATTCTGGTTACCCTAAAAGATGGCCGCGAGTTTGACGCCAAGGTTATCGGCACCGACAAACGCAGTGACGTTGCACTGCTGAAAATTGAAAATGGTGACAACCTTACCACTATCGAACTCGGCCAGTCTTCAGACCTGCGTGTCGGCGACTTCGTGGTTGCTATTGGCAACCCCTTTGGTCTTGGACAAACGGTCACCTCGGGTATTGTGAGTGCATTAGGCCGTGGCGGGTTAGGTATCGAAGAATTAGAAAACTTTATACAAACCGATGCAGCGATCAACAGTGGTAACTCAGGCGGCGCACTGGTCACCTTAGACGGCAAGTTAATTGGCATAAACACCGCAATACTTGGCCCCAATGGCGGTAATATCGGTATCGGTTTTGCCATTCCGTCGGACATGATGAATAACCTGGTTCAACAGCTGATTGAATTCGGTGAAGTTCGCAGAGGCGTTCTGGGTGTGAGAGGCAACGACCTGACCCATGATGTGGCTCAGGCACTGAATATTCCCGTTAATCGCGGGGCCTTTGTTTCTCAGGTAGTACCCGGTAGCTCGGCAGCTGAGGCAGGTATTGAGTCTGGCGATGTCATCATATCGGTAAATAACCAGACCATTCGCTCATTCTCCGAGCTTGGAGCTATGGTTGGCTCGATAGGCTCCGGTAAGTCAATCGAACTTGGTATTATTCGAGACGGCGAGGAGCAGTCAATCAGCGTCACTTTAGGAGCGCAAGACACCTCAGTAACCGCAGCCTCTATCCACCCGGCTCTGGAAGGAGCAACTCTCGCCGCAGCTGATTCAGGCAAAGGTATAGAAGTATCTGAGCTCGAAGAACGCTCACCTGCAGCCCGAATTGGCCTTGAAAAGGGCGATATTATTCAGGGTGTGAATCGACAGGCAGTCAGTTCCATTGCTGAACTCAGAGCCGCCATTGAAGATAAGGCCGGCGTCATTGCGTTAAATATAAAACGCGACAGCAGCTCACTCTTTATTGTGTTGCGCAACGCTAACTGAGATTGTGACAGACAGGTGGTATCAGTGCTATGCTGATACCACTTAATTTAATCGGAAACAGGTATGCAGCGACTCTCTTCAACCCTACGATTCTTGTTTCAGTCAGTCGGTTTAGGCTTGGTTGTTGCGGCCATTGTCATTATCAGTCAGCCGTTCTGGGGGCAGTCTGAGTCTTTAAGGCAAACCAATTCCGAAGTTATTTCTTTTAACCAGGCCGTTCGTAAAGCCGCCCCTGCAGTGGTTAATATATACAGTATGGGCGAAATACAAGGTTCATATTACCAACCACAGTCATCTAGGGTCTTGCGCTTGGGCTCCGGCGTTATTATGGACTCTCAGGGTTACATTTTGACCGCTCACCATGTCGTAGATAATGTCGATCAAATTGAGGTCGCTTTACAGGACGGGCGTCGTTACGCCGCTCAGTTAATTGGCAGCGACCGTTACACTGACCTGGCCGTACTTAAAATTGATGCCGACAACCTTCCTGTTATTCCAGTTCAGTCGACACGCCGCATTCAGGTTGGTGATAGTGTTCTTGCTATAGGTAACCCCTACAACATTGGTCAGACAATAACTCAAGGAATCATCAGTGCCAGCGGCGGACGTGTAGGCGTCAGTAACTCCTACTCTGACTTAATTCAAATGGATGCTGTTATCAACCAAGGCGCATCTGGGGGGGCATTGGTAAATACCGCCGGCGAGCTAATAGGAATTAATAACGCCCGATACAACTCCGCTTTCGGTGATGGTGGTGAAGGGATCTATTTTGCCGTGCCCTATGAAAATGCACGCAAAGTGATGAAAACACTCATTCAAGAAGGCAAAGTGGTTCGTGGCTACATTGGTATTAGTGTTAACCCAAATTTCAGTGAAGAGCAGTCTTTATCAGGGATCTTAATTACAGACGTTGAAGCGGGAGGACCAGCAGCTTCAGCCGGCCTGAGACGCAATGATTTTCTGGTCGCTATTGACGGAGAGCCTGTTCGTACTGCTTCCGAAGGGCTGGACAGAGTAGCCAATAGCGAACCCGGTACCGAATT
The DNA here is from genome assembly GCF_002383015.1 of Idiomarina sp. UBA4206. Classification (NCBI taxonomy): domain Bacteria; kingdom Pseudomonadati; phylum Pseudomonadota; class Gammaproteobacteria; order Alteromonadales; family Idiomarinaceae; genus Idiomarina; species Idiomarina sp. UBA4206. The sequence goes on along the minus strand of NZ_DFTS01000060.1, from coordinate 56,287 downwards.
GGAAGTAGAGTTTTACCGTGGCAACAAACGCATGACAACCACGGTAACCGTTGCCGAGTTACCTCGTTAAAAGCAGACGGCGACTAAGCCGTCACTCGCTCAATATCAGCACCTAAACCTTGTAGTTTCTTTTCAATGCACTCATAACCACGGTCGATATGATAAATACGCTCGACGACCGTTTCTCCAGTCGCTACCAGGCCTGCGATAACTAACGATGCCGAAGCGCGTAAATCAGTACACATAACTTCAGCGCCGGTTAGTTCTTCTACACCATGGCATAAGGCAGTATTGCCTTCCGACTCTACATTTGCACCCATACGCCTTAGCTCAGGAATGTGCATAAACCGGTTTTCAAAAATCGTTTCACGAATACCTGCGGTGCCCTCTGCAATTGCATTTAATGCACAAAACTGGGCTTGCATGTCAGTCGGAAAAGCCGGGTGAGGCGCGGTAATAATATTCACCGCTTTGGGGCGTCCCTGACTTTTTAGCGTGATCCAGTCTTCACCTTTTTCGACCTCAGCGCCAGCTTCTTCCAGTTTTTTCAGTACAGCATCCAGACTGGCCGGGTCAGTTTTTTCGCACCGTATAGAACC
>NZ_DFTS01000060.1:49277-55609 GCF_002383015.1 Idiomarina sp. UBA4206 | reverse complement strand
GGTACCGGTTTCGATACGGTCGGGCATGACGCTGTATTCTCCGCCATGCAGTTTTTCCACGCCAGTAATATGAATGGTATCGCAACCAGCGTCGCGCACATTCGCACCCAGGCTGTTCAGAAAGTTTGCTAAGTCGATAACCTCAGGCTCGCGAGCCGCGTTCTCAATTACCGTTTCACCTTCTGCCAATACCGCCGCCATCATCAGATTTTCAGTACCAGTAACACTGACGGTATCTAATAAAATTTCCGCGCCCTTCAAACGGCCTTCGACAGATGCCTTAATGTAGCCATTTTCAACATCAATGTGTGCCCCCATTTTGCGTAAACCTTCAATATGAAGATTAACGGGACGGGCTCCTATCGCGCAGCCACCCGGAAGCGAGACTTCGGCTTTTCCGGTTTTCGCCAATAGTGGCCCCAAAACCAGAATAGACGCCCGCATCGTTTTTACTAAGTCATAAGGCGCTTTAAAATGATTCAGTGTGGTTGGGTCGATAGTCACACTGTTATCGTTCAGGCTACTGTGACAAATGCCAAGGCAGTCTAACAACTCCAAAGTTGTATCAACGTCATGTAAATCGGGAACATTGGATAACATGACTTTATCAGAAGGCAAAAGCGACGCCATTAGGATAGGCAAAGCCGCGTTTTTTGCTCCGGAGATTTTGACCGAACCGGACAAAGGCTGCCCACCCCGTATTTTAAATTTATCCATCAACTAACCAACAACCTTATGGCATCATTAATTTTTTATCACGCGCCCAGTCTTCAGGCGTGTAAGCTTTAATTGAAACTGCGTGAATAGAGCCATCCGCAATTAAGGGGTTTAGTGGGCCATAAACAGCTTGCTGACGCTTAACCCGGCTCATGTCTTTAAAGTCTTCACTGACAGCGATAATTTCAACATTAGCACCTTCGGCTTTGACCAGTAACTCTTCCAGTGAAAGTGCCTCGTTAAGCAAAGTTTTCAATTCTTCAGTATTCATTTTTATCTGCCGTTAGCTTAAAAGTGAGTAATGCCGCCTAGCTTAACGAAAGCAACGACTCGACGCCACTAACGCGGGCAATTTGTTTCAACTGTTCAGAAGCACCAATACACGTCAGAGGCCCTTTACCATCACCTACTAACTTAAGAATCTCAAGTAAGAAGGCAACCCCGGCTGTATCGATCACATCCACATCCGTTAAATCAACTTTCGTTTCCGGGCCTATGGACCAACCTTTTCGCTGAGACCAGAGTTTGGCAACACTATGGCGAGTCAATGAGCCGCTAAAAACCAGCGTTTTATCACTACTCACTTTAACTGATGTCAGGCCTGTCTGCTGAGCGCTCATTAAATTCCCTCTGTCGGATTTTCAACTTCGTCATCGGCCTTGATAGGCTCAGAAGCTTTCTTCTCAATCAGCTCTATTGTCTTATCTATGCCATTAGCCCGAATAACCGATGAAATTTCGCTTTGCTTACTGTTAAGCAGACTCACACCTTCCACAACCAAGTCATAAGCTTTCCAAATTTCTTCATCCGAGTCATAGCGAATACGAAAATCCAGACGAATTTCAGGACGCCCTTCTTCTTTTACCCGGGTGCGCACAATTGCAGTGCGCGCATCGTCGGCTAAATCATTGCTGGGCTCAAAGCTGACGCTGTGCTTACTTTCATCGTACTGTGTGAATGCGCGCGCATAAGTCGCTACTAAATAATCGTAAAATGCACGGTAGAAACGTTCTCGTTGCTCCTTCGTGGTATCACGCAGATAACGACCCAATACTTTCTTAGAAGCATACAAACTATCGACATAAGGCATCATTTCATCTTCGACGATTTCCTTCAGATAGTTAGGATCCTCATCGATTTTGTCCCTATCCGATGCGATACGGTCAAAAGTTGTTTCAGCAACTTCTTTTAGTAGTTCATGTGGATTCTCGTTTCGTATTAAATCAGCCGATGCCGATGCTACAAACAGAAGCATCGCCAACGTTGCTGTTATCCATTTATTTACTGCCATGGTGCTCTCCTTACAACCTAATCGTTACCCTGACTAAACAAGAACTGGCCTATTAAATTCTCCAGTACAAGTGCAGATTTCGTGTCTGTAATCATGTCCCCGTCTTCCAGCATATCAACGCTGTCATCAATAAAGCCGGGTTCCAGTCCGAGATATTGCTCACCTAATAGACCAGAGGTTAGTACCGACAAGGTGCTGGTTTCAGAAAACTGGTCATACTCTTTACTGATAGTCATTTCAACGCGCGGCTCATAGTAGTCGCCCGATAGAGAAATATCGGTAACACGACCAACAACAACGCCCCCAACCTTGACCGGAGAGCGGACTTTCAGGCTACCAACATTGTCAAACTTTGCGTACAGGGTGTAAGTATCACCCGATGTCGTCATGGTGCCGCTCGCAGCTCTTAATGCGATAAAGAACAAAGCTAAAATTCCGACGACGACGAAAACGCCTACCCATAACTGTGTTTTTCTTGATTCCATGGTTATCCACCAAACATGATAGCTGTAAGAATAAAATCGAGTCCTAAGATTGCCAGCGATGCCGTCACTACAGTTGACGTTGTCGCGGCACTGATTCCCGCCGAGGTTGGCACTGCACGATAGCCCTTATACAAGGCTATCCAGGTAACAACAAAAGCAAATACGATTGACTTAATAATGCCGTTGAGTAAGTCGTCCTGCCAATCAACCGCTGACTGCATTACTGACCAAAAAGCTCCTTCATCAACGCCCAGCCAGCCAGAACCAACCAGGTAGCCACCGTAAATACCAACAGCTGAAAACATCAGCGCCAGCAATGGCATACTGACTAAGCCGGCCCAAAAGCGCGGAGCAACAACACGACGCAGCGGATCAACCGCCATCATCTCCAGACTGGACAATTGCTCAGTTGCTTTCATCAAGCCGATTTCTGCTGTTAAAGCAGAACCGGCACGGCCGGCAAAAAGCAGCCCGGTGACAACAGGCCCCAATTCACGCAGTAACGACAAAGCCACCATGGGGCCCAGACTCTGCTCAGCGCCATAATCAACCAAAATAGTATAGCCCTGAAGGCCTAGAACCATTCCTATAAACAAGCCGCTGACAATCACAATGAGCATTGATAGTACGCCGACAACGTACATTTGCTTCACAAACAACGGCCAGGACTTGCTCGGTTGAGGCTTGCCAATAATCGCGCTCATTAACATGGCCAATGCGTATCCAATGCCCGCCAGACTGTCTAAGACTTGTCGCCCGATAGACTGTAAAAACTGGATCATGCCTCGCCCCTTAACAAGTCTGTCGTAAAATCATCGTCCGAATAATGAAATGCGACCGGGCCGTCGGGCGCACCTTTTAAAAACTGCTGGATAATTGCGGTGTCGTTCTCCCGCAACTCGTCTGGCGTGCCCTGACCGACCACCTTTTTATCAGCAATGACGTAGGCATAATCAGCGATAGACAACACTTCTTTTACGTCATGGGACACAACAATAGATGTAAGCCCCAGTGATTCATTCAGAGATTTAATGAGTTTTACAATCACGGCCATAGAAATAGGATCCTGGCCCGCAAACGGCTCATCGTACAAAATAAGGTCGGGGTCTAATGCTATAGCCCTTGCTAAAGCCGCTCGGCGAGCCATACCCCCGGATAACTCCGAAGGCATTAAGTGACGGGCACCGCGCAGGCCTACGGCCTCAAGTTTCATTAATACAACGCTACGAATGAGCTCTTCCGGTAAGTCCGTATGTTCGCGCAGCGGAAACGCCACATTTTCGTAAACCGACATGTCGGTAAAAAGAGCGCCACTTTGAAACAACATGCTCATACGCTTTCGCAATTGGTACAGCGCATCGCGTTTTAACTTGGGAACTTCTTCACCGGCGACTTTAATGCTGCCACTGTCAGGCTTAAGCTGCCCGCCAATCAGACGCAGCAACGTGGTCTTGCCGATTCCGCTGGGGCCCATTACAGCAACCATTTTGCCTTTGGGAACAGTAAGCGACAAGCCGTCATAAACCCGGTGGCTTCCATGCGCGAAAGTTAGATCCTTAAGTTCTACCAAATTTGTCACGACAATTTCCTGTTAGGAGTTTCCATGCCATTATTTTAGCGGCATTCGGCATAACCTGATACCGATAAAGTGTTGCAAATCTTATCAGCGAATCGATTCAATTTCTGTCAATTCATCGACAAGTTTCAGTAAATATTGTGCAAAGTCCTCGCGTTCATGCACGCAGGCATCGCATAAGTTTAGCTGTTCAAACAAACGAGCACCATGAACAGCATAGAACAGGGTCTTACCGACTTTTTTGCCGGCGATACGTTCAAGTCGCTGCAAAGTAACAGCAATATGCTCTTTTAGCGGCCCCAGCAGCTCAGGGTTGGTTGCAGCGGCCGCCAGCATGCCACTACCCAGGCGTGAACATTCGGCGTCAGTATCAAGAGCTGCTAGTAAGATACTTTTTAACTCCCCTTTTGGGTCATCGCTAAATTGTTGATGATAGGACTCACGTAAAGCTTCATACCTTTCAACTCGTCGTTTGAGCATAGCCTGTAATAAACAGTCTTTACTGTTGAAATGGTAGAGCAACCCGCCTTTACTTATTCCTGTCACCTGGCTTAAAGCATCAAACGTCAGGTGTGCAGCCCCTTCTGCCGCAACCAGCTGGTCTGCCGCATCCAGAATGACTTCCCTGTTACTGGGTCGTCCTGCTCCTTTTTTCTCTACCATAACGTCTTCACTTTACCTGTAGTCACTTTATTAACCGTCTGGTTGGTATAGTAATTATTTTTACAATAAAATACAAGATTTACCTGAGTACGGTAGGCAGAGTTGTATTGAATGACGTATTATACAAGGCAAAAGCACAACGCCAGAGGCATGACAATGAAGCAAGTAACCCAGAATTTTCGGCTGCTGGGCGAACAGGTACTGGATATCGAAAAGAAAGCGATTGAAGGTTTATATCAATATTTAGATGATAACTTTGATGCTGCCTGCCAAACGCTGTTTAACTGCAAAGGTCGGGTTATCGTTACCGGCATGGGAAAGTCCGGCCATATTGGCGGGAAAATAGCCGCAACACTTGCCTCTACCGGCACGCCTGCTTTTTTTGTTCATCCGGGCGAAGCCAGTCACGGTGACCTCGGCATGGTGGCAGCCCAGGATGTGGTTATTGCCATATCAAACAGCGGCGAAACAGCCGAAGTACTGAACATTATTCCGGTCATAAAGCGCCTTGGTGTTCCCTTAATATCAATGACCGGCAAACCGGACTCCACTCTGGCAAGACTTGCCGACACCCATGTTTGTATTGCGGTTGAGCAAGAGGCGTGCCCACTGGGCTTGGCGCCAACAGCCTCTACCACAGCAACTTTGGTTATGGGTGATGCATTTGCCGTCGCTCTGCTGAACGCCCGCGGCTTTACCGCCGATGATTTTGCCTTGTCTCACCCTGGTGGCTCTTTAGGCAAACGATTGTTGCTTCGCCTGCACGATGTCATGCACACAGGCGACAGAGTTCCGATGATTCCGGCTGACGCTATTATCAGTGATGCCTTGTTAGAAATGTCGCGCAAAGGCCTGGGCATGACCGCTGTAGTGGACGAAAATAATCGCCTGGCCGGTATCTTCACCGACGGTGACTTGCGCCGCATTCTGGATAACCGAGTGGATGTCCACAAAACACCAATAGCTGATGTTATGACCCGCTCCTGTACGACCGCTAATGCAGAGATGCTGGCCGCAGAAGCATTAAAACTGATGCAGGACCGCAAAATTAACGGGCTTATCATCACGAATGATGATGGTCAGCCGTGTGGAGCGATGAATATGCATGACTTACTACAGGCGGGAGTACTCTAATGGAGTGTGTTAATACTTGGTACGGTGATATTGATAAAAGCCTGTTTAGCCGTTTTTCCGAAATTAAGTTACTGGTACTGGATGTGGACGGCGTTTTTTCTGACGGTCGAATCTATTTAGGCAACGACGGTGAGGAACTCAAGGCATTTCACACCCGTGATGGATTTGGCATGAAAGCGTTAAAAAAGTCCGGTGTTGAGACCGCGGTCATAACCGGCAGAACCTCACGCATTGTCGAACACCGCATGGAACATTTAGATGTTGGTCACATTTATCAGGGCCAGAACGACAAAACAGCTGCTTTTAATGAGCTGCTGAAGAAATTGAATTTGAGCACCGACCAAGTCGCCTATGTGGGCGATGATACCCCCGACTTAGCTCTGATTAAGGCAGCCGGCCTGGGTATTGCAGTACAGGATGCTCACGCATCGGTGCAGCAGCAAGCCGATTATATTACCCGTTGTCA
>NZ_DFTS01000060.1:44725-49167 GCF_002383015.1 Idiomarina sp. UBA4206 | reverse complement strand
GAAGTCTGCGATCTCATCATGCTCAGTCAGGGCCAACTGCACCTGGCAACAGGAGCCAGTGTGTGAGCCGACGAGTTACTGTCATTCTTATTCTGCTATTCGGTGCCGGGCTTTTGCTTGTCTGGCGCCCTTTTGGTGATGATGCAGACGACAATAATGCCACCGCAACCCGCATGATGCGACCGGATTTCACTGCTTTTGGTCTGGAAACCCGCATTTTTGAGAGTGACGGCTTACTCGCACATAAAATCAAGTCAGAGAAGATGTCGCATTATAATCAAATAGGCTTAACCGAACTCGAGCAGCCTACGTACACTGTCTTCTCAGAACAAGGTGACGAAATTTGGGAGGTTAGCTCTGCACAAGGGACTTTCTACGATGATCAAACTCTTATTTTAGAGCGCGATGTTGAAATCCTTGCGTTAGAGCCTGATACTCGAATTAAACAAGTGTTAACCGAATACCTGATTGTTGATTTGAAAAATCAATCAATGAGCACCGAACACCCGGTGAGCATTCACGGACCCCGGCTATTAATTCGTGGTAACGGAATGAGTGCTGACCTGAAAGCTGAACGAATGGAGCTAAAAAGACATGTTAAAACGATTTTCCAGCCTGCTGAGTAGTTTTACTCTTATTGCCTTGGTGCCTTGTGCAGTTATGGCTCAGGGTAAGTCCGACTTTAGTCAGCCTATGGAGGTAGAGTCGAGCCAGGAAGAGCTGGACATTAAAAACAACCGGCTAGTTTTAACGGACAATGTCATTATTCGTCAGGGATCGTTATTAATCAGAGCAGACAGACTTGAAGCCTCGGCCAGCGAGAATGCAGAACAAGCCGATACTTTTGTTGCAGAAGGCACTCCTGCTACTTACAGCCAGACTCTGGATGATGGCAATAAGATAAACGCAGAGGCCAACAAAATTACCTATTTTCAATCGGAACAGCGCCTGGAGCTTAGCGGAAAAGCTCGTATTTCTCAGGGTAGCAGCAGTTCCAGTGGTGATCTCATCACCTATGATTTAGACAAACAAACCATAACCGCGACCAGTTCCGGTGAAGAAGACAGTCGCGTCATCACCATTTTTACGCCAAAGGCAAAAACTGACTCCAACGAGAAAAATAACGAGAACCCTTAATATGGCAACCTTACGAGTTAAACACTTAGCCAAAAGCTATAAAAGTCGCCAGGTTGTTAAAGACGTTAGCCTGGAGGTGAGCCAGGGACAGGTTATTGGATTATTAGGGCCTAATGGAGCCGGTAAAACAACCACCTTTTATATGATTGTCGGACTGGTTAACAGCGATAAAGGCCAGATTTTACTGGATGATAACGACCTCACTTTATTACCAATGCATGAGCGGGCGCGCAGAGGTATTGGTTACCTGCCACAGGAAGCTTCTATTTTCAGAAAGCTCACCGTACGTGACAACCTGATGGCCATTTTAGAAACCCGCAAAGCGTTATCAGACAACGACAGAGAAGAACAGCTCGATGCCTTACTCGAAGAGTTTAATATTGGGCACATTGCCAACAGCCAGGGAATGAGTCTGTCAGGCGGTGAGCGCCGACGGGTTGAAATAGCCCGGGCCCTGGCAGCAGAGCCCACTTTTATTCTTTTAGATGAGCCTTTCGCTGGTGTCGACCCCATATCCGTCATTGATATCAAAAAAATCATTGAGCATTTAAAGCAACGCGGTATTGGCGTATTGATTACCGACCATAATGTTCGTGAAACCCTATCGGTTTGTGAACACGCCTATATCGTTAGTCATGGCGAACTTATTGCCAGTGGGGATGCAGAAAGTATATTATCGAATCAACAGGTTAAAGACGTTTACCTCGGTGAGCAGTTCACCTTATAACGTGAAACCGGGACAGTCATTATGAAGCAAAGTCTGCAGCTAAAAATTGGTCAGCATCTGACCATGACGCCACAACTTCAACAGGCCATTCGCCTGCTGCAGCTTTCCTCGCTCGATCTTCAGGCTGAAATTCAGGATGCACTGGACAGTAATCCTCTATTAGAAGTTGAAGGCGATGCCAGCAACGAAGCTGACAATTCCGAAACCCGAAATATCGAAGAGCGGGATGACAGTCAGCGAGAAACCTCAGACGTTATAAAAACTCAGGAAATGCCGGACGAGTTACCGGTAGACAGCAGTTGGGATGACACCTACTCCAGCCAGACACCGGTTAATGGGGCCGCGTCCTCTGGTAAGTCTTTTGACGGTGACTTTGAAGTTTATCAGGGCTCGACCAGTGAGTCGTTGCAAGATCACTTACTTTGGCAAATGCAGCTTTCCCACTTTTCTGAGGAAGACACCGCCATAGCTGAAGCCATTATCGAAGCCATAGACGACAACGGCTATCTAATGGTCGATGTTGATGAGATTATTGAAGCGGTGCGCCTTCCGGAGGTGGAAGCCGAAGAAGTTTGTATGGTGCTTAAACGCATTCAGCACTTCGACCCAATAGGTGTGGGAGCACGCAGCGTCAGCGAATGCCTTGCCATCCAATTGCGACAACTAAGCGACGACACTGAGTACAAAGAAATTGCTCTATGTTTAGTGACTGAACATATGGATTTACTGGGCAGCCGGGATTTTCGCACCATTCAGCGTAAATTAAAGCTCTCGGAAGACGACTTGCGTCAAACCATGCGCTTGATTCAGCAGTTGCACCCCCACCCGGGTGAGCAAGTTGCACAACAACCCGTTGAATATGTCATTCCGGATGTTGCTGTGACAAAAAAAAATGGGCGTTGGATGGTCGAATTGAACCCCGACAGCGTACCTAAATTAAAGGTCAATGAAGAATACGCGGCCTTGAGTAAAGCAGCTAAGTCAGTAGCCGACAGCCAGTACATAAAAAACCACACGCAGGAAGCGCGTTGGTTTATAAAAAGCCTGGAAAGTCGCAATGACACGTTGCTAAAAGTTGCCAACTGCATAGTGCAACGCCAACAAGGCTTTTTTGAGCATGGCGAAGAAGCCATGAAGCCTATGGTTTTAAACGATGTCGCCGAAGCGGTGGATATGCACGAAAGCACCATTTCGCGGGTGACAACACAGAAATACTTACACTGTCCGCGGGGCGTGTTTGAGTTAAAATACTTTTTCTCAAGTCATGTCAGCACTGAGGGCGGTGGTGAGTGTTCAAGCACTGCAATACGTGCTTTAATTAAGAAGATGGTCGCTGCAGAAAACCGCAGTAAACCGTTAAGTGACAGCAAAATTGCTGAACTGATAGCTGAACAAGGTATCCAAGTAGCAAGGAGGACAATTGCGAAGTATCGGGAATCGTTAAACATTCCATCATCGAGCCAACGCAAAAGTCTTTTGTAACTTTGTTAACTGCAAGAAGGAAGACGTTATGCAAATTAATTTGACCGGTCACCACATCGATATTACCGAAGCTTTACGTGACTACGTAGACACAAAATTTGCCAAGCTGGAACGACATTTTGACCACATTACTAATGTTCACGTCATCCTAAATGTTGAAAAAACAATTCAAAAAGCGGAAGCTACGCTGCACGTGAATGGCGGTGAAATTTTTGCCGACGCAAAACACGACGATATGTACGCGGCCATCGACGGTTTAATCAATAAACTGGACCGTCAGGTGATTAAACACAAAGAAAAAATGAAACAACATTAACCCATGCAACTGAGTGAATTGTTAAGTCCCGACTGCACCAAGTGTGCAGTCGAGGGCGCAAGTAAAAAACGACTGCTTGAAACCATTAGTCAAATCGTAGCTCCTAAGTTGTCCGGCATTACCCGCCACGACATTTTTGAGAGCCTATTGAACCGTGAGCGCCTGGGCAGTACGGGAATTGGCTTAGGTATCGCAATTCCTCATGGCCGATTGCCCAATGCTAACCACCCGGTTGCGGTATTGCTCACGTTAGATGAGCCGATTGAGTTTGACTCTATCGACAATCAACCCGTCGATATTATCTTCGCGCTTCTGGTACCAGAATCCGAACACGAAAACCATTTGCAGACTTTGGCTTCTGTCGCTCGCCGTATGAATGACAAAGACTGCACACGTGCACTACGCCAGGCTGACTCCGACAAAGACTTATACCAATTATTTATTGGCGAAGGTGAGCAGTCGCCATGCAACTGATCATTGTTAGTGGTCGTTCCGGTTCAGGTAAAACCATCGCATTGCGAGTCCTTGAGGATTTAGGTTTTTACTGCGTCGATAATTTGCCAATAAGCCTGCTACCTACGTTAGTACATGCCGTTATCGAGCAATACCAGAAAATTGCCATTAGCATTGATGTTCGTAACTTACCCGAACACTCCGAAGAACTGCTGGATTCACTCAATTTTTTGCCCAAAGGCGTAGAGCCCGAAATTCTGTTCATTGATGCAGACGACAACACCTTATTAAAGCGTTTCGGTGAAACCCGGCGACTACACCCACTCT
>NZ_DFTS01000060.1:28471-44608 GCF_002383015.1 Idiomarina sp. UBA4206 | reverse complement strand
CCCACTCTCTCAAAAAGAACTGCCTTTACTGGAAGCGCTTCAAACCGAGCATAAGATGCTTGAGCCTATTATGGAGCGTGCCACCTGGCGTCTCGACAGTAGCGACTTGTCGCTGCACCAGCTGAGCGAACAGGTTACTGAGCGTGTACTTGGTCGCGCAGATAAAAAACTCATTATTGTCTTTCAGTCGTTTGGCTTTAAATATGGCTTACCCAAAGACGCCGACTTTGTTTTTGACGCGCGAATTTTACCGAACCCACACTGGCAACCTGAGCTAAAGTTGTTAACGGGGTTGGATACCGACGTCCAACTCTTCTTTCGCCAACAACCTTTAGTCACTAAGTTTATCTATCAGCTGGAAAACTTTCTCGACACTTGGTTACCACATTTTCAGCGCAGCAACCGAAGTTATCTGACTATTGCCACCGGCTGTACTGGTGGCCAGCACCGTTCAGTTTATATTTCTCAGCAGCTAGCCGAACGCTTTGAACAAAAAGACCTAAAGGTTCAGGTCAGACATCGGGAGTTAAAGCGCAATGGATAAAGTTTGCAGAAACCTAATTATTCGCAATAAACTGGGTCTGCATGCTCGCGCCGCAACCAAGCTGGCTCAATTAACACAAGAATTTGATTCAACCATAACGGTGCGACAAGGCGAACAATGCGTGAATGCCGCCAGTGTAATGTGTCTGATGCTACTGGCCAGCCAACAGGGTAAATCTGTTGAAGTGTGTGCTGAAGGAAAAGATGCACAAGCGGCGCTGGATGCTGTTAGTGCGTTATTTGAAGATCGCTTCGAGGAAGACGAATAAACATGATTGCGGAACTGTCCGACAAAGAATATGCCATGCAGCGCATCCAGGAGGTTAACTCCGCGCTGTCCGATGGTATGTTCGTTGCTGCTCGCCGTATGCTGCATAATATGCCGGCATGTGACGTGGCACTGTTGTTGGAGTCTTCGCCACCGAAAAGCCGTTCCATTGTCTGGAAACTGGTCGATGTTGAAGAACACGGTGAAATTCTTGAAGAACTGAACGAAGAAGTTCAGAAAGACATTATTCGCCAAATGGCACCGGAGAACCTTGCCGCTGCCACCGAAGGCATGGACACCGATGACCTGGCCTACGTTTTGCGTGGCTTACCTGAGCCAGTCTATCAGGAAGTTCTGAAGTCCATGGACGAGAGCGACCGTGAACGTGCGGAAACAGCGCTCTCATACGCCGAAGACAGCGCTGGTGGTATCATGAACACCGATACTATCACCCTGCGCTCAGACGTCACTATAGACGTTGTTCTGCGTTACTTGCGTCTTAAGGGCGAACTGCCCGAAGCGACAGACAAACTCTATGTTGTCGACCGCAATGAAAAGGTCACCGGTGAAATATCTCTGACTCAACTACTGACCGTTGACCCGAGCCGCCGTATTGATGAGATTATGTCGTCTGACATTACGACCATACCCGTCGATATGGAAGAAACCGAGGTCGCGAAGCTATTCGAACGCCATGACTGGGTATCCGCGCCGGTTGTCGACAGTGACCAGCAGCTTGTCGGTCGTATTACCATCGATGACGTGGTCGATATTATTCGCGAAGAAGCCCAGCACTCTATGTTGAGTATGGCGGGTCTGGAAGATGACGAAGATACCTTCGCCCCCGTATTAAAAAGTACCCGACGCCGGACAGTCTGGCTGGCGGTGAACTTAGTTACGGCGTTACTCGCCGCTATGGTCAGTTCCTTATTTGAAGATATTTTAGCGCAAATGGCGGTACTGGCTATTCTGAACACCATTGTGCCCAGTATGGGTGGTATCGCTGGTAGTCAGACACTGACGCTGGTGATACGAGGTATGGCTCTGGGCCATATAGGAACCAGTAACTCCCGATGGCTTATCGGTAAAGAGTTGGCTATTGGTTTCTTAAACGGCATTATCTGGTCGGTGCTGATTGCGGCTGTCGTCGCGCTGTGGAAGCAAGACTGGTTAGTCGGTGGGATTATCGCCTTTGCAATGATGATGAACCTGGTAGCTGCCGCGTTGGCCGGTGCGACCATACCACTTGTTCTTAAGCGCTTTAATATTGATCCGGCTCTGGCGGGCGGGGTTATCCTCACAACCGTGACTGACGTTGTCGGTATCTTTGCCTTCCTTGGCTCAGCAACCTTATTACTGTCTTAAATCTTTTTAGTTTAATTACCGGCAACACTCATTTGCTCTAACAATACAGAGCCTGTGTGCAGCGCATGACGCTCATCGGTGTCATTACCTATGGCAACAATGTTCGCCAGCATGTCTTTTAAGTTACCGGCAATAGTGACTTCTTCTACCGGGTATTGAATTTCTCCGTTTTCAACCCAGAAGCCGGCGGCGCCACGTGAGTAGTCACCGTTGACCATATTCACGCCCTGGCCCATTAGCTCAGTTACCAGCAAACCAGTACCCATTTTCTTGCACAATTGTGCTAAAGAATTATCCTGCTGTGTAACTCGCCAATTGTGAATACCTCCAGCGTGCCCGGTTGGCTGCATACCCAATTTACGCGCGGCGTAACTGGCTAACAGGTAAGTCTGCAAAACACCGTCGGTAATAATATTCTGCTCTTTTGTCGCCAGGCCTTCTGCATCGAATGGCGAGCTCGCCAGGCCACCAATAATGTGTGGTTTTTCCTGAATATTAAGCCACTCGGGCAGTACCTGTTTACCGAGCTGATCAAGCAGGAAGCTGGATTTACGATACAAATTGCCACCGCTGATTGCGCTCTCCAAGTGTCCGAACAAACTTCCGGCAATGTCTGCCCGGAAAATGACCGGCACTTTAGCGGTTGGTACTTTGCGTGCACCTAAGCGGGACAAGGTTTCTGCAGCGGCCTCTTCGGCAACGCTTTCGGCAGATTTAAGTTCCTGCATCTTACGCGCAACAGAATAGCTCATGTCGCGCTGCATCTTGTCGCCCTCTTTGGCGATTAAAACGCAACTGAGGTTATGCCGGGACTGTAAATAGCCACCGATAAAACCATGACTATTACCGTAAACCCGAAAGCCGGTATGGCTGCCGTAATGCGCGCCGTCTGAATTAACAATACGCTCGTCCAGATTCAAAGCATGTTTCTCACAAGCCAGAGCCTGTTCAATAGCATACTCAGCGCTCTGATCACCCGGGTGGCACAAGTCCAGATCGGGCACATCGGTAGCCATTAATTCTGCCGGAGCCAAGCCATTGTATGGATCCGGAGAAGTGAACCGAGCAATATCACAGGCTTTATCAACTGCCGCACTAATTGCTTGCTCAGACAGGTCAGTGGTTGATGCCGAACCTTTCTGGTGTCCACGGTAAACACTAATACCCAGCGCACCGTCCTGATTAAACTCTACGGTTTCAACTTCTCCCAGGCGTGTGCCCACTGAAATACCTGAACTGTGGCTTATTGAACACTCGGCAGAACTGACACCTTTGGCCTCAGCCAGACGCAGCGCTTCTTTTACCGCAGTCTCTACCTGCTTCATTTGAACCTGTAAGTCACTCAGTTGTACTATCAAAAAACTCTCCTCACTGCTAAACTGACGGCTTTGTAGCGCTAATGAATCGAACCTATGCCTAAACGCCCAGCCGAAAATCCTGAACAATCTGACGACTTCGTCAGCAAGTCCCAAAAAAAACGCGAAATGGCTGAACGCCAGGAGCTTGGGACTCAACTTGTCAATTTAACCGACAGCCAGTTAGCAAAAATGCCACTGGATGATGAGCTGCGCGATGCCGTTTTACTTGCCCATAAAATTCGCAACAAGCACGAAGGCTACCGACGCCAGCTTCAATTTATTGGCAAGCTCATGCGCTTACGTGATATTGCGCCTATTGAGCAAGCTCTAAATAATCTAAAAAATGCGCATCAACAGCAGACTTCTATCTTCCACGAGATTGAAACCACTCGCGATAAGCTGCTGCATGAAGGCGACGACGCTCTGCAAGCATTTATTGAGGAGCATCCTCATGCTGACCGCCAAAAACTGCGTCAGTTAATCCGCCTTGCAGAGAAGCAAAAAGCGGAACAAAAACCGCCTGTTGCCGCTCGTCAACTCTTCGTCTATTTACGTGAACTGCTTGCCTAGCCGCAGGCAGTTCGGTTATTCCGTACCACCTACGGTCATTGAATCCAGTTTCAGGGTTGGCTGACCAACGCCTACGGGTAAACTTTGCCCATCTTTACCGCAAACGCCCACACCTTCGTCCAGCGATAAATCATTCCCAACCATAGACACTTGTGCCATGGCTTCTGGTCCGTTACCAATAAGTGTTGCACCTTTTAATGGTGTGGTGATTTTCCCGTCTTCAATTAAATAAGCTTCAGACGCAGAAAAAACGAACTGCCCTGAAGTAATATCGACCTGGCCACCCGCAAACTGGGGGGCGTAAATCCCTTTTTTCACACTATCGATAATCTCTTCCGGACTGTTCTCGCCGGCGAGCATATAGGTATTGGTCATTCGCGGCATCGGCAGATGAGCAAAGCTTTCGCGGCGTCCGTTTCCGGTCGTTGCCTGACCCATTAAACGCGCATTCATTTTGTCCTGCATGTAACCGCGCAGCACGCCATTCTCAATCAATACGTTGTAACCACTCGGCGTGCCTTCGTCATCAATACTCATTGAGCCACGGCGATCATTCAGTGTGCCGTCATCGACAATAGTGCAAAGTGGTGAAGCCACTTGCTCGCCAATTTTACCGGAATAAGCGGATGACCCTTTACGATTAAAGTCACCTTCTAAACCATGGCCAACCGCTTCATGCAACAGCACACCCGGCCAACCCGATCCCAGAACCACCGGCATATTGCCCGCAGGTGCCGGCTTTGCTTCTAAATTAACCAGCCCCTGACGTACAGCTTCTTCAGCAAAACGCTGCCAACGCGCGTTACCGCTTTTTTCTTCCAGGAAAAACTCATATCCTACACGCGCTCCACCACCGGCACTGCCGCGCTCGCGGCGGCCGTTTTGCTCGGTGATGACAGAGCAATTTAGACGAATTAAGGGGCGTTTATCGGTTCCCAGAGTACCGTCTGTTGCAGCGACCAGAACTTCATCGTAACTGCCACTAAGGCTCACAACGACCTGACTCACTCTTGAGTCCTGCGCACGTGCGTGGGCATCTACTTTTTTTAGTAATTCGATTTTTTCATCTTCAGATAAGGTATCCAGCGGGTTAAGCGCTTCATAGCGCGACTTTGCCTGCACCGATTTCAGCGCCTGGACTTTTTTACTTTGTCCCTGACGGGCTATACCCCGGGCAGCTTCGCTGGTACGTTTAAGCGCATTCAAAGTAATTTCATCGGCGTACGCAAAACCGGTTTTTTCGCCTTGCACCGCGCGCACGCCCATACCGGTTTCTATATGAAACGCTCCGTCCTTAATAATGCCATCTTCCAGCACCCAGGACTCATTGACACTGTGTTGTAAATAAATATCAGCAAAGTCGATATCACCGCTATAAAGTGTTGATAACGCGTTGCTTATTTCGTCTTGTGACAGTTCATAGTCAGTTAGTGTCATGTCTTTTGTACAACCTCAAATTGATTCTGTTGCGCCACCGGCATTTGCTTTCGAATGGATTCTACATCCGCTAAGTCAACGCTGGCTGAAATAATGCCTTCGCCCTGCTCCTGCTCGACCAGTATTTCACCCCAGGGGCTAACAATAATCGAGTGCCCATAGGTTTCGCGGCCATTATCATGCTGTCCGACTTGGTTCGGCGCTACAATAAACACCTGCTGCTCAATAGCTCTGGCCCGAACTAACGCATGCCAGTGAGCCTTCCCTGTAACCTGGGTGAATCCGGAGGGTAAAACAATGATATCGGAGCCCGCCTGACGCAATGCTCTAAATAACTCTGGAAAGCGCAGATCATAACACACTGACATACCAACCACACCTAAGTCGGTTGCGGCGGTTACTACTTCAGTGCCGGGTTTCGTCCATTTTGACTCCCGGTATTTTTTGGTGTTATCTGCAACATCGACATCAAATAAATGAATTTTATCGTAGCGATTGACAATAGAACCGTCGGGCCCGAAGAGTAACGATGCCGCAGAAAAACGTTCGCCTGCCGCTATGGGTATGGTGCCGGCAACCAGATAAATACCATGCGCTTTTGCCAGCGAAGCCAACTGTCGCTGTATTTCACCGTCCTGATAGGTTTCAGCCATGTCCAACTGCGCACGATCGCCAGCACCGAAGCAACAAAACGCTTCCGGCAACACCACCAGTTGCGGACGCGCAGCGGGAAGTCGCTCTAATAACTTAGCAACGGTGGTCAGATTATCTTGCGGATCCGGGCGACTGCTCATCTGCAGCGCCGTCAGTTGCACTTGTGTCATCATCTGCCTCGGAATCGGTTGAGTTCTCTTCCAATTCTGGCAAATCAACAGGGCGGCTGTCACGTTCTATTTCTTCAACTACCGGATCATCAATGGTTCCTGTCACCTGATACCGCAAGCGAGAAATGACTTTAGCGTCATGCAGTACCTTGTCAATAAACAAGGCGGCAAGGCCGCTGGGCGGGTTAACCATCCAGGCCAGGATAATAGGAAGGCTGGAAGTCACTTTAGGTGCATAAGTCAGATTATAGTTTAATTCGCCGGTGTTCATGTCTGTCCACCCGCGAATTTCCATATCGCCGGCGGAGCCTAATAGTTGCGCGTCATTGGTGTTGGCCACGCCGTCTTCAACCTGAACGCTCCCCGTTAAGTCAGTAAAGAACATTCCCTGAGAGAAGATGTCACGGAAATCCAGTGTCAACTTACGTAGAATGCTGTCCAGACTCAGCATAGAAAACAAACGCGCACCACCATCACTGACTTCGGCCAAATAACCTTTCTCTAAATCCCATTTAATTTCACCATTGAGTGACTCCCACTCGAACTGATGTAGATGGTCTTGCCAATTCAAATCAAAATCAATGACCGCCGCGCTGTCCCTTATTGCGGTTTCCAAACCATAATCGCGTAATAAATCGCCCAAATCTTCGCTACTTAGGCTACCGGACAAAGCGCTGAATCCCCGCTCTTCTGAATGCCGCCAGAACCCTGTCAGTGTCAGCTCGTCACTGTCCTTTTTAAGCGTCATTTTTTCAATACTGAAGCCGTCATCAAGAGGACTAAGAATCAACTCTACTTCACCTAAGTCTTTTTCATCGATACGGCAACTACGGCACAGAAAATTCAATGGAGGGACTTTTTCAAGCCAGCTCCAGTTCGTTTCATCCGATTCCTCCGGTAATTCAAAACCCGTGCTTAAGGCTAAATAATCCGCTCTAATGCTGATACCTTGCTGCACAAAATTCTCGGGGATTGTCGCGCTTAGCACGGCGTTATTCGCGTCTACGCGGGCTTGCCAGCCTGACTCACCAGGCCATACCTGGATATCGGCCTGATTAAATTTCTGCTGCCCCCAACGCAACTGAGGTGTTTCAATACTAATAGAGTCCGGCAACCACCCATCACCACTGCTCTGCTGTTCACTATCACCACCGGCTCCCTCTGCCAGAGCGTAGATAACTGAATACCACTGTCCAATATCCGCTTGAGGTAACTCCGCATTCACAGCAAACCCGGTAAAATTGCCCGGCTCATCTGCTGAAGATACTTCTCCGACATTCAATACGGCTTGCTGCCATCCGTTACTACCAGGCTGCCAAAGGCTGTCCCAGCTAAGACGATCATCGATATTGGCGCGCAGTCGCAGTTGGTCACCGTTTCCATTGAGACGAACTGAGAGCTGCCACCCCTCTCCAAAGTCCTTTTGCAAAGGTTCGGGCAGTGAGGTTTCCAGCCCCGTCAAATCAAACTGTGACTCCAGTTCAACACCAACATCTTCGTTACTAAGGCGCAAAGATAAGTCCGCTTCGCCGTTAACCGCACCATAGAAAAACGGTTCCCATTGCGGGTAAGGGAGTTGTTCAAACAAAGGCTCGCTTTGCCAGTCTATTGCCGTAGTGATATCGAGCAGGTACTCCTCATCACTTAACTCACCAGACACCTGAGTATCTATTGGCATTCCATACCAGTTTAAACGTAAACCCTCGGTGCTGACGCTACTGTTCTCTACCGTTAATTGCCCGTTCGTTATGTCAAAGGTCTGCTGTAATGCCTCAACGGTAATTGAAACCCCTTTCAGCGGCGCGCTGACTTCTACCGCCACTTCACGAGAACCATTAAACGGAATGTCTAATTCAAACGCCCCCTCAACCTCACCTTTAGGGTTAAGCTGCAATAGGGTTTCAGTCACGCTATCAAGCGGAGACTGTTCAAAAACAGGAAGTAAAGATTCAGCCTTACCACTCACATTCGCCTGTACTTGCAAACCCTGCTCCGCATCCGTTAAATCAGGAATTTGGGCATCAACCTGCTTCACCTGTACCTCGTTAATGTGGCCGGCATTTGCTGACATCCGCAAGGCTTTGTTATAGAAATCTAATTTTAAGGGTGCGTTTTCTAACGGCAACCAATTTGGTTGAAACCGGTAGCTCAAAGTATCGAAGTCAACACGCGCGTTGAAAACGCCATTCTGTTTTTCCCCCGGAAACTCATTGACCGGCCCGCGCCATAATACTTCAAGACCTTTAGCCTCACCGGATACTAAAGCATTAGTGAGGTAATCTTTAACGCCCTGCCCCATAACTGAGGGGAGCAATGTCCGCGCTGTTGAGACAGAAAAAGGTTGTTGGGTTGACAGTAGCGCATCAACTTGAGGGGTATCCGCTCCGTTACCAGTAAGCTGTCCACTTCCAGCAAGAAGAAAATCGTCCTTGGCTAATTCCATCTGTTCTAACCGGACTTTCCAGTGTTTGGGTTGCACTAGCCACGAACCGGATAAGCTCAAAGTATCAATATCCCATGCCTGCGTTGGAGACAAGCTATTGCCTGCAAGCCGAACATTACGACCATCGACACGCCAATACCCCTGGTTTGCGGTGCTATTTACCACTAAATCCAGGCCATTAAAACTTGGCAAACTATCGTTACCATCGGCAGATAAATTTTCACTTTTCAACGACCACTGCCGGCCAGAAACCGGGTGCATCCGATACCGAAAACTTGCTTTGCCATTAAGACCCAGGGCCATCAATCCGTTGGTATCAAAGTCGACAGGAATTAAAGGAAGCAGACCAATGACTTCACCGATATCCATATCGTCGATGCTAATATCATGAACATCAGTCAATTGCTGCCAGGCAATACGGGGGATGTCTAACTGACCAACAGAGGTGTTCACTGTCATAGGTAAGCTGTTGATAAGCCACCCTTCAGCTTCCGGCCTCAGAATAATTTCGCCCTCAGGGAGCTGAAGCCATTTAAGCTCATCGGCTCCGGCATCGAGCCAGGTGATGCGGTTATCTCTTAGTTTAAGTAACCCCTCAAACAACTGACCGTTACGAACATCTAGCCAGCCGGTGAAGTTAACATTCGAAGCTTGTACATCAATATCCCCCAATTGTTCTTCTAACCAGGGACTAATGTCGACATTTTGAGAATCGACGTAAAATTGACCATTAAACTCTGACCAACGATCACCTCGTAAATCAATAATGAAATTAAGGCTGTTGGTGGCAAAGTCTTCCATTCTGAACTGACCTATCCCCTGGTGTTTTTTGCCTTCATTTGTCCAGGACAGGCGATCAATATCAATTTTACGTGTCACTCCACGCAGATTGGTCAGTAATAATTCGCCATTATTCAGTGAAAACTTCTCTAACTGCTGCAAAAACAAACGGTTAATGTAGTCGATATTTAATTCTTCGGTTTCATCAAGACCGGAAAATTTCCTCAGATCCAAAGCTATGCGTGCATCTTCCAGAATAAACTGCTCAGCAATCAACTGTCTGTCCAACAGCGTATTCCAAAAATCCAGTACAACATGAACTTCACCGACGCGCACTTGCAGAGGTGACTTCTCACGCTCCAGTAAAACAAGATTATCGAGGACAACAGAAGGGCCTTCTCTGGTCCAGGTCATAGACAGGTCGCTGATACTCACGGGTTGCTGAAAACGGGCTTCCAACTGCTCTTCGAGAGGTTCAGTTAAATCGGGCAGGTAAGGCAGGCTGTAGCGCAATAAACTCAGGCCGACCGCAACCAGCACCAGCACAATAGCCAGCGTTAGCCAGAGTTTGTTCAATATCCACGACAGAGTACGCATTAGCCTTACATCATGACAACGTCGAATTGTTCCTGATTATACAAGGGTTCGGTTTGTATCTTTATTTGACGCGAAACAAAGAGCTCAAGTTCAGCCAGAGCATGAGATTCTTCATTAAGTAAGGCTTCACTTACCTGAGCGGAGGCGTAAACAACGAACTTATCCGCTTCGTAGGCTTTGTGCACCCGGACAATTTCTCGCATAATTTCATAGCAGACCGTTTCCACGGTTTTCATACTGCCGCGTCCAAGACAAACCGGGCATTCGGAACACAAAACATGCTCCAGACTCTCTCTGATGCGTTTACGGGTCATCTCAACCAAGCCCAGAGAAGTAAACCCATTAATGGTCGTCTTTGCACGGTCTTTAGCCAATGCCTGCTCCAGACTATGGAGAACCCGACGCTTATGCTCTTCATCCTGCATATCAATGAAGTCGATAATGATAATGCCACCCAGGTTTCGCAAGCGTAATTGTCGGGCAATAGACTGTGTTGCTTCGATGTTGGTATTAAAGATGGTTTCTTCCAGATTACGGTGACCAACAAAAGCACCGGTATTAATGTCTACCGTTGTCATGGCTTCGGTCTGATCAATAATCAACGATCCACCTGACTTCAAATCAACCCTGCGGTCTAACGCGCGCTGCATTTCATTTTCCACGTCGAACAAGTCGAAAATGGGACGATCACCGGTATAATACTCAAGTACGCTGGTCAATTCCGGAATAAAGTCCTGAGTGAAAGTTTTTAAGGTGTCAAAAGTCACCTTAGAATCCACTCGAATACGCTCTATTTCTTCTCCGACAAAGTCTCTCAATACGCGACAGGAAAGGTTGAGGTCTTCGTACAACATGCCCACTTTGCGCTGAGATTTTTTGCGGGCTTTGATTTTATCCCACAACCGGAAAAGAAAGTCTGCATCACCCCTTAAAGACTGTTCCGAAGCGCCTTCTGCCGCTGTCCGTACAATGAATTTCCCGTCTACCTTACTAACATCTTCAGCCAATTGACGTAAGCGTTCACGCTCATCACCCTCTTCAATGCGCTGAGAGACGCCCACATGGTCGCTCTTGGGCATAAAGACCAAATACCTTGAGGGTAGGGTTATATCGGTTGTTAAACGCGCTCCTTTGGTTCCCAGGGGGTCCTTTACCACCTGCACCATAATGTGCTGCCCCTGGTGTACCAGCTCGGTAATCTTTTGCTGAGGCTTTTCATCCGGTTGAGGCAGGTCATCGCCGTCCACTTGAACAACAATGTCGGAAGCGTGTAAAAATGCGGCTTTGTCCAGGCCAATATCAATAAAAGCCGCCTGCATACCCGGCAGCACTCTGGACACCTTACCCATGTAGATATTACCGACCAGCCCACGCTTTGCCTGACGTTCAATATGGACCTCCTGCAAGATGCCGTTTTCAACAAGCACAACACGAGTCTCTGTGGGGGTCACATTCATTAAGACTTCAACGCTCATCGACTTCACCTTCCATTTCGAACATCCGCAATAGTTGCTCCGTTTCATATAAAGGTAAGCCAACAACCGCAAAGTAGCTACCGTCGATGCGCTTTACAAACTTACCGCCATAGCCCTGAATACCATAGCCAGCAGCTTTATCGTGCGGCTCTCCGGTTTCCCAGTAGGCTTCTATTTCTTCATTGGTAAGCGCCGCAAACTCAACCTGAGTTGTTACCACGGCGTTTTCCTGCTCCTGAATACTACGACCATTCCAGTAGCAGACACTGACGGACGTTAAAACCTGGTGCGTCTGCCCTGACAGCTGCTTTATCATTTGGCTGAAATGCTCGTAGTTTTCAGGTTTTTCCATAACCTGCCCCTGAAAACTGATTAAGGTATCAGAGCCTATAACCAAACAGGCCTCATTTTGCCTTTTCGCTACAGCCTGCGCTTTTTCTTCAGCCAGCCGGGTCACATAGTCCATAGCAGTTTCATTCTGGCCACGGCACTCTTCAATTTCAGGAACACAACAGTCGAAGGGCCGATGCAGTAAGGTCAGCAGTTCTCTGCGCCTTGGCGACGACGAGGCAAGCAAAAGACGCATCAGACTACCCCAAACTGGCGACGGACTTTTCGTAATAACGGGAACACCCAAAGCCAGAATACGGCCGATGTTAGTACCGGCCAGAAATAGGACAGTGTAAATTCTGCGTCGTGCAAAAATACATTCGCCTCAAAGACCACAAAGCGTTTAATAAATATGAGTAAAGCAATGACCAGCGCCTGCTGAATTAAGGCAAAGTTACGAATACGCTGAAAATGGCGCGCCGCAAAATAAGTAACCACCACCATGCCTAACGCGTGAACACCCACAATAGAGCCTAATAAAATGTCACTTAAAACCCCAAGAGCTAACGCTGTGCCCATATTAACCCGATGTGGCAGAGCTATTATCCAATACAACATGACCAGAGTCGGCCAGTCAGGACGGAAGGTGTCGAATGCGGCAGGCATCGGCATCACCATCAGCGTAAGTGCAATGACGTATGTAACCAGCAAGGTGATAAACCCGGGTTTAACCACAATCATCCCTCGTCCTCATCGAAAATCGGTTGTTGCTCACCTTCACTAGGCCATAGCAAAAGCACATTACGAACACGGTCCAGTGCGCTGACAGGGTCAGCGAATACCGTTGCAAAAGGCAACGACTCGTCTCTAACAATACTGCTGATTCGCGCAACGGGATAGCCTTCAGGAAATACGCCACCCAAGCCTGAGGACATCAGTAAGTCACCTTTTTGTAAATCACTGCTGTGTGGGATAAACATGAGCTCAAGGCGACCAATATCACCGGTTCCCTGTGCCAATACCCGAATGTCATTGCGCTCTGAGCGCAAAGATATGGCGTGACTTTGGTCAGACAACAATAAAACACGGGCGGTATTTCCGCCAACATCCTGCACCTGACCAATGATACCATTGCTGTCGAGCACCGGCTGCCCTTCATAGACGCCACTCAGGGTACCCTTATTGATGACCAACTGTTGTGAAAACGGCTCTGATGCAACCGCAATAACTTCCGCTACCATACGACGAGCGGAGTCGCGTGCATCGGACCCCAGCAATTCTCGCAGCCGTTTATTTTCATTCTGAAGAAAGCGAAGCTGCTGTTGCTCACCCTGCAACTCAAGAATCGCCTGCTTCAGGCGCTTGTTCTCTTCGCTGAGCTGAGAGGTTGTTTTTACCGATTCAGACAAGCCGTCCAGTATCTGTTCAGGCAAAATAGCCAGGTACTGCACTGGAGCCACTAACGAATTGAGAAATAGACGGACAGGCTTCATCGCTTGTAGGCGATGATCAATAAAAATCAGTAGAAACGAACAGGCTAGTGCGAGCACTAGCCTGGAGAGTAAGGATGGACCTCGGGCAAACAGAGTTTTCATGAATTACTCATAACTGAATAAATCACCACCATGCATATCAATCATCTCTAAGGCTTTACCGCCACCGCGCGCAACACAGGTGAGCGGATCATCAGCAATAATGACCGGAATACCGGTTTCTTCAACCAACAGGCGATCAAGGTCTTTCAGTAACGCACCACCACCTGTCAGAACCATACCGCGCTCTGAAATATCGGATGCCAACTCCGGTGGCGACTGTTCCAGTGCAACCATGACGGCACTGACAATACCCATTAGCGGCTCTTGCAGAGCTTCCAGTATTTCATTGCTGTTTAACGTAAATGAGCGCGGAACCCCTTCAGCCAGGTTGCGTCCACGTACTTCAATTTCTTTCAACTCTTCACCCGGGAAGGCTGAGCCAATTGAATGTTTAATACGCTCTGCTGTTGCATCACCAATTAACGCGCCAAAGTTACGGCGGACATAATTGATAATTGCTTCATCAAATTTGTCACCACCAATACGTACCGATGACGAGTAGACCACACCGTTTAATGAAATGATGGCAACTTCAGTTGTACCGCCACCAATATCAACGACCATTGAACCAGTCGCTTCGGATACCGGTAAGCCAGCACCAATAGCGGCCGCCATAGGCTCGTCAATCAGGTAAACCTCGCGTGCTCCTGCACCCAGTGCCGATTCACGAATGGCGCGACGCTCAACCTGAGTTGAGCCACAAGGAACACAAACTAAAACTCGCGGGCTTGGGCGGAAGTAATGGCTGTCGTGCACCTGCTTAATGAAAAACTGCAGCATTTTCTCGCACACATAAAAGTCTGCAATGACGCCGTCTTTCATTGGACGGATAGCACGAATGTTCCCTGGCGTACGACCCAGCATTTGCTTTGCTGCTGCCCCAACGGCGGCAATCGATTTTGGCCCACCAGAGCGTTCCTGACGAATGGCAACAACAGACGGCTCGTTCAGCACAATACCTTCGTCTTTGACGTAGATAAGCGTATTCGCTGTTCCAAGGTCAATTGAAAGATCGTTTGAAAAAAGGCCGCGAATTTTTTTAAACATGAAGCGGTATATCCCTACTTATAAGCTAACAGAGTGACAGCAAAGAGCCCAGTAAGTACTTACTGAGCTCTTACAACACGGAATCCAATGTAGTTGGAGTTAAAATCTGACGGAAGTTCCATTTTTGTAGAAACTCTTGCCAAACTTGGCGTAAAGTTCCAGGCGCCGCCCTTCACTACCACACCGTTATCGGTTTCAGTCCACTCCCAGACATTACCGACTGTATCGTACAGTCCCCAAGGGTTACGATGGAAGCTGGCGACTGGAGCCGGACGTGTGTTTGACCAATCTGTACCGCAGTTACGGCAGTTTGCTTTACCATAACCAACATCATTTCCCCACCAAAAATCTGTTTCAGAGCCGGCGCGCGCAGCGTATTCCCACTCGGCTTCTGTTGGAATGCTGTATTTAAAACCGCTCTTTTGAGTTAACCAGTCGGCGTATGCTTTAGCATCATTATAACTCACACAAACAACCGGCGAGCTATCTGACTGCTTAAAGCCCGGATTTTTCCAGCTTAGATTGTCGTTAAACTGAGGGCGGCCATTGCTAAGGCTTGCACATGTGCCTCGTTTCTCGGCATCAGTGACGTACGCAGTATCTTTTACGAAATTACTAAATTGCTCAACGGTTATTTCAGTGTCTGAAATACCTAAAGCCGTTGGAATTTCACGTGTTTCAGCAGGGCGTTCATTAGGCAAACCATTGCCTACTAGATCACCCATTTTAAATTTCCCGGCAGGGACAACGACTAATTCCGGGCCACGAACGTCACGGAATAGAATGTCCTGAATTTTCTCGCCACGAGTAAAAGAATACTCTGACTTCTCTAAATCAGCTCGAATAGAGGTTGCATCTTTTAATACTATTTTCTCTGCATAAGCAGAGTATCCGTACTTAAGAACTTCAATTTGGTGTTCACCACCTGGCAACATCACTTCTAACGGTGTTGAGCCATAACTTACGCCATCGATAACAACTTCATCATCATACACGTTCGAGCGTATGGTTAACGGGTGCATGACGGAGCTATCAACCGTTTCCTCATCACCCGCTTGCAGCTCCCCCGGCCGTTGCTCCGCCGCGCAGTAGCGCATATCAACATTCAGCAGAGTACATGCCTGACTTTGCGGCAGCTGCCCTCTCAGTTCCACAGCAAGTTTGACGCCATAATTACCAGCACCACTGAAGCCATTGCTAACGGTTTTTGAACCTAAGATTTGAACGTTCGGGCTCGCTTTTTCAATATTTTCACGTGCCAGCGACGATTCACTTAAGCCATCTAAAATTGTATTGAGATACTGTTTTGAGGCTTTTTGCTTCGCCATCAACTTACCGCGGTTCTCACACTGCGCCAAAGTTTCCTGACGATCACAGCTAATGGACTGGCTCACTTCCAGTTCACCCGTGCGGTTAAACTCGTTCTCTAACCGATCGACCCGAGCTAAGTTACGCTGTTCTTTTAAGGTTTCAATTTCATTAATTAGGCTGTGCTTACTAACACG
>NZ_DFTS01000060.1:20169-28421 GCF_002383015.1 Idiomarina sp. UBA4206 | reverse complement strand
ACACGCGCTTCTTCAACTTCACGCGCCTTTTCATTCACCAGGCTAACCTGCTGCTTAATGTCCGCTTTATTTTGCTGGTGAGCCATGACCGCTTGCTTATATGCTTCCTGAGCGCCAGCAATATCAATTGTGGGGTCTTCTACCAAACGCTGATAGCGGTCATTCATTTCCGCTAAAGCCGATTCGCGCTTTGACTCCAGTTCGCTATTGCGTTCACGCAAGTTTTGTAGCTTTTCACGCAGCTCACGCTCTTCTTGTTGAAGCGTATTAACGGTGCCAGAAACGTTCTCAAAGTCGCTCTCTAGAGTCGAAATTTGGTTAGCAATTTCTTCGACAGTCATCTCCTGCTGAGCAAGAGCCGTCGAGGCGAATGTCAATGTAGAGGCCATTACTAGGGCCAGTCGAGCCAATCGCATCATGTTCCCATTCCAAGCTTGAAAAAATAACAAAGCGGCGTAAAAGCCAAAGCTGTAATCGCGCTATAGTTATTGTAATAATATTGAACGTTCGTCAACGTCGCGCATTTTTCGTTTAAACTCTGCTTTATGCTATTTGCTTGTCAACAAAAGAGCAAGAGGCATTGTCATCGAATTGTCGATTATTCATCATAAATGACTCTACCAGCCTACTTCACGCCAGTAAATTTGGCGATCGCTGCCGCGATAAATACCGAATGTGCCCTCGGCTTGCGGGTTTTCATCAAAGTCGCCATCTCCTGACCAGTCATACTGTAAATATGCAGGCACTTGAGCCTCAAAAAGAAACGAGTAGGGCTCACTTTCTTGCTCCGATACCCAACGGAATAACTCGTTAATATCAACATCTGAGGGGTTCAGTAACCCATCCCTGACGCTAAGTTCGGCCGGCGTTGTTTCTAACGCCGGGTACGGTCCGGCTGTTAGGTCGTCGCGCAATTGAATGTCTGCGCGAGAAAATGTCGAGCAAGCATCCTTTTCATTTGTAACAAAGCTTTCGCCCTGCCAATATTCAACAGCTCCGGCAACTGGCATGACATCGCCCATACCCGCGTACGTATCTTGCAGGTTAACACGACCATAATATAGAGAGGAACTATCCAACCGGGCGGCCCCGTTCATTGCAGGTAGCTCACTATTTTCGAGTACCGAGTAGAAATTACCATCTTCTTGATCGTCGAGTTGCCATCCCAGTATGTAATTTTCATATGGACCATCGGGCTGCTGTGACAATAACCGGGACACAGTCACACTAGCGGAGCCTATAAATTGGCCGATGCCATTGTCCCATTGCCAGTCATTTGCCGGGTTTTCAGATACTGAATGTTCAGATAACGGCTCTGCCAGACCACTCTGGTCATCATAGGCATAAAACAGAGGTATGGCCTTCGCGAGCGAGCCATCATAATTTGCCGTTACTGCGCCGCTAGCATTAACCGCTCTTGCTGACAGTTCAATCAACTGCGGTTGCCCCATGTAATAAAAATCTGTGCAAGTACCGGCAAATTCCGCGGTCAATGGCTCAAACGCGAAAGGAATGAAGCGACCAATGTTATGATCAGTGATAACCGTTCCTGTGCCAAGATAATCTTGGTCCGCAATTTGAGCAGTAACTCTAGCATTGCCGACTTCGGTATAAGCCACTGTCGTATTATCAAAGCGAATCGATCCGATATCCTGCGCTACGAAGTTGCCGACATTCTCTATATTACCATCATTCTCTGAAGGCAAAACTGCATCTGCGATACTCGCTATATTCAGTGTCTCCTGTGGAGTTTCACGACCAAAATTCGGCGTTACCTCGCCACCCGCATTAACCGCTTGCAACGACATCGAGAACGCCTCGCCCGCCTTCGCCAGAATATCACCACTATAATTGCTCACGGTTTGTAGCGAGATTTCAGCCGGTTTATAGACAAAGTCGTTCGACACACCTTCAATCACTTTGCCATTAGGCAGTTGAGCTTTTGCGTGTAACTTCACCTGGCCAGCATCACCGTATTGAACCGTAAATAGATCCTCTCCATCAACAAAGTCTGTTACAACAGCTGTCCATCCTTCAACAACACCGCTGCCATTCTCTTCTAGTTCGTCGATTTGAGTGTTATCAACTGTCATTTGTGCATAAGGAAACTGAGTAAAGTCGCTACAGCTGCCTGGATTTACGCAATACATTCCCATATCGACTTCATTTACCTGTTCGGCCACGACTTCACAGGCCTTAGTTTCATCATTAAGTCGAACAACGGAAAGCGTACTGGAGAATGGCACTCCCGCAACCTGATTTGGAATCGCTCCAAACTTAAGACCGGTATCACTAAAGGTTATCTCACAATTTGAAGTTAAATTACCATTAACGTAACACTGCGTCGGGTTCAAAGCTCCTGGCGTTGTTTGAATATCATCAACGGCTAGCGTGTAGTCACCCGCTTCTAACTGGCTTAACTCAACATTTGCCGTAGGTGCTACTACAACTGGGTTCGGACTCCACTGCCCCGCACTCTGAGAAAGGTAGACCGTGCTGCTAACAGGTGAATAACTTGAACATGACTCATCCGCACAAGCTTCGATAGTCACTTCCGTAGCTTCACAAGTTAATGCCGGGCTTGTATAGGACAACCGATAATGATCAGGCACTACAACCGGAGGCTCTGTATTGCCAGCTTCACAAAAATTGCCGCCATCCAGAGGTTCATCAGGGGCTCCATACGCTATTGTTGGCGAGAAAAACCCCGGAAAACCAAAAGAACTGGCCTGGCCTGCCAAACTCAGCGCCCCGCTAACCTCACTTCTGTTCCAGGGGAAAATACTTTCTTCGAAATACAAATTACCCTGAACATAAATATAACCGTTAATTTCTACGTCTTTTTCTAAATATAAATCACCCGTCACAACCAGAATCAGTTCATCTGCGCTGCCACCGATATTAATCCGACGGCCGGACTGTATCGTTAAATCACCATCAATATAAACCCGCGACGTCTGCCCGTTTGTTGAGTAGTTTGCGCCAACATCACTAAAATCACCAACTCGCAAATAATCTATAGGCTGTAGCGTTCCCGGCAATTGAGAGTTCGAAGCTCTGTCTGGCAAGTCAAAAGGCAAAGGTACGCTATTGGCCGGGCTGAACCCTTGCGGCCATACTGCCGAACATTGAGGGCGGGTGTTCGCACATGGCCGTGTTTGGTAATACAGAACTGCAGCAGTTGTCGGCGTGAAAACTCCGTCACTCAAGTAGACTTCATCAATTTCTCCACGAAAACTATTTTGTGAACTGCCCTGACCACCAATATAAAGTGTGGGCGTTACTCTGTCGTTAAGTCTTGTATCACCAGAGTAAGAGTTGGTATCGAACAGTTCACCGTCAATATACAAATAAAGAACGTTATTGTCGGCATTGTAGCTCGCCGCTATATGATGCCACTGGTCATCAAATAAATTGCTCTGACCATTAAAGGCATTTCCCGCTTCAATTGTCAGCAGGTCACCATTTCTTTTACGTACTTCAAAGTATAATCCGCCGCCGTCGCTATCATCCTGCCGGTAGACTTCAAAACGCCCAGCATCTGTCTCTGTCGTGCCTTCCCCGAGCAGTAACAACGTCTGGTAGCTGTCGCTCGGGTTTTGTAACTCCGAGTCACCTTTAAACCAAAAAGCAACGGAAATGGTATTTGACTCCAGTGTCTGGTCGACACCCGGAACGCGCACCCGGTTGTCGCCATTGAAGCGACCATAACGGCAAGTACTCTCATCGTTTAAGGTTCTCGCGGGGTTAAAACCTGACGTAAACGCATTGCTTAACGCAATACCGTCATAAGAGTATGGTGAGCTATCGGCAACTTCTCCGGATGTACCACCCCACTGTAATTCATCAAACTGCCAGTAACCTATTGGATCGGGTAGGGTCTGCTGGCAGTCGCCTACGTTACCGGGGGTATTGCAAGTTTCGCCTTCAATCGTACCGCTATTATTAATTACCGGCGCGTTCACATCACCCGTTACTGTACTTCCGGAGCCTATTGTTACCGTCCCTGCGCTACTAAGGTCACCTTCAACCGTTACGTTGTCCCCTAACGTTATATCCCCACTTGAACTAATATCTCCGGTCACCGTGGTGCCGTCGCTTATGACGATGTCACCGTCACTGTCGAAGGACGCATTCACCGAACTGTTTTCACCAATAGTAGTTTGCCCTCCCGATAAAAACTGCATATCCAGAGACGGGCCTTTACTGTTAATTTGAACTCCGTCAGCGAAGTCAATGGCCTCAACGATAATAACAACGCCTTCATTGCCGGTGATTTCAATTTGATCGCCACTGTTGAGTGTTAAGGTTCCGCAGGTGTAAGTCGTTCCATTTTGCGTACAGCCCGGCAGACTTTGGTTCGGCAAGTTGTACTTTTTGGCGTCGGCACTTACCGTGACCAGAAGACACGCAACGGCTAGTAAAAATAAATAGCGAGCTTTCATTTTTAATTCCCCACTCGCGTTTCTATTTGCAGCTGCCTTGATGCTCGTTGCGAGCCAGCTTCACAAACCGCGGTTGATGTCACCACAAGATGAGTAAAGGTCTCGCTATCAGCATCTGTGTAATTCTGACTATCGCAACTTATGGCTGCGTTACACTGCTGAAGGCTCTGGTTACCTGCGAAGCTGTAACTGGTGCCATCAAAGCTGCAGTTGGTAACAGGGTCATTATTTAATGGATAGACTTCCAACATGGCTTGCTCCAGCCCCGACTGCGCAGCTAAATAACTACGCGCTCCCAGCACTTCGGTAACCACACTTTCTGAGGTCGTCCTCAGCAGACTGGATAACACAGCTACCAGACCTCCGAGCACAACAATAACGAACACCGCAATAACTAAGGTATTCCCTCGCTGTTTACCGAGTTGTCGTTGCTGTCTGTTATGGCGCATTAGGGATGTGCACCTCACGGTAATAAAATACTTGTTCTTCAGCGGCTTCGCCGAATTGAAGTTGCAGAGTAATGATATTATTACTTTGCTGGTTATTCGCTTCTACGTCAAAAACAGCGGTACTCATGTTAATGTCTTGCGCAATTAGGTTTTCAGGTGCAAAACCACCTGAGGGTATTGGTTGCGTTTGCTGCCAACCATAGCCGCTCACCCTATATAAGTTACCCGCATTTAAACAGAAGCTGACCGGAGGGCTGCCAATATAAGCTCTTTGCAGTGGCGACTCCTTCGCGAACTGACTTGATGACTCTAAAGGCAGAGTATTCTCAAAGCTGGTAGACACATAGCCACTTGCTAGCTCTGCATAACGTTGTGGGTTATCTGAGTAGATAAAGTTTGCCCTGGTGGCATAAATAAAAATACGCTCATCTCCGCTTAGGCTCCAGCTTATATTGTCTTCATCTGAGCTCCCGGCAAAAGTCACAAAGGTCATTTCGTCGGCAGAACTGGGTCGTATTGGAGTATCATAATAAACCCCGGCGACTTTTGCCGGCACAAACTCAAGGCATTGACCACTAACCCGTACACTATTTGGAACCGCCCCCCGCACTTCCCGGGTCAAACGCTCAATGGCAAAACGGCTTTTCTCTATGGTCTGCAACCGCTCAGCACCGGTCGAAAACATTTGCGCGCCAATGCCAATAAACTGAAAACTAAAACCCGCCACTATGGCCAGCAACACAATAACAATAATGAGTTCTATTAAGGTAAAGCCCCGTTGCGCTCTCATCACCAGTTCCCTTTTATGGAGCTGAACTCTATGCGCTCGTCTTGAGGAGTAATAACTGTGACCGTTATTCTTTTAAGTTCATTTGCATTTTTTTCTGTGACACAAACAAATGCCTCAAAACCATTGTAACGATTCGGTGAGGAGCCACTCAATTCATCTCCACTTAGCCTCAAGCCGTTATAGTCGTCCACATCATCAAACTGTTCTCGCTGAGCTTCTTCGGCATTTGGGGTGCTACCGTCACCAGGACACGGAGCCGGTGTTGTGCAGCTCCCCGAACCTTCAGAGCAGCGTTCATACTGATTACCGATATTAGAATTTTCATCAAACCGCCGGGCCATTATTTCATTCATGAGACTTTGCCCAACTTCCGTTGCCCTAATCTGCTGCCAGGGGTCCACACTTTGACGAAAGAGCTGGCCCAACCCGGTTGTCACCACCAAAGTAACAATAGCAATAACCACAATGCCGGCAATAAGCTCAATGAGTGTGAAACCTGTCTGTTTATTGCGCATCAATAAAGCCTTCTTTATTAATGCTAATGGTTCGGATTACGCCTAAGTTTTCGGTAATCGTTATTGTGCAACCGCCAGTACAACCTTGTGTTGGCTGCCCTAGTGCATTGAAGCCAATAGTTAGGCCTGAAGGTGAAAACGTGATGTCATCTAAATTGCTGAGCTGAAGGCTATTGTCTTCGCTGTAAGGCGGGGTACCCAAAGTGCTTTCTGTTACCGAAATACTATAATCATTCACAGTATCTTGCATTGCTTGCTGCTGAACGGCTCGCAAAATACCCATCGCTTGTAAGCGGGCTGTTTGGCTTTTTGTGCCAGAATCACTAATAAATAAGGGGCTAGCCGATACGGCTAAGATACCGATGATGACCAGTATGATGATGAGTTCTATAAGAGTGAAGCCTCGGGACTTCATAGTTAGCCTTTAAAAAGCCCACAGCTGAATGGCTGCAGGCTCCTAAAGTCGGATTTAACAGCCAGTCGTTACAATAGTAATTACTGGAGGGGTATTAGAATCAGCCGCATCTGAATATGTCGCGTAACAGTTCGTGTCGGTAATATCCCCTACCGCTGCCGTTGTAGGATCTACTACTTGATCACCTGGGGCAATTGAAATGGTACCGCTACCTGCAAAAAACGCCCAATCTGTTGTTACTGTAGTAGCAGGATCAACATTTGTTGCATCTAAATTGGCAGCAGTAACAATGCCTGCCTGTGTCGCTGCTGGATAACCGTTCACAGTAGCTACACCATTAACAGTCACCGGAGCAGCCGAAGTGCCATCCAAGTCATCATCAATCGCAGCTCTTGCATATACTGTCTGAGTCGCGCCCTGCATTGCCCCTTTAAGACCTTTCACAGTCGAAGTACGAGCATCACTAGAAAAGTTAATAAACTGAGGCGCAGCAGTTACAGCCAAAATCCCCAAAACTACGATAACAATGATCAGTTCGATCAGAGTAAAACCTTTTTGATTGCGCATAATTAAAACTCTCAATTGTTGTTTAAAAATATTTCTATATAGAAATTATTGGTTATTGCTGTGAATACTCACGCCGCCATTGCGTGGATTATAAACGAAAGCATTGCCCACTGTCAGATAATCATCACCCGATGGCGCTGTTGCTTCATTTTTTATGGTGTTCGTTAAATAATAAACACACATATCGTTACCCGCAGCACTATCCTGTGTCACGTAAGTAAAATAACGGGTCTGCTCAAGGTTACTAAAATCGGTTGTAACCGTTGGTGCTCCTTGCAAAATAGACTGCATAACACTTACACAGTCCTCAGCTACCAGATTTTCGTCGTGCGCTGCGTCGTTGTCACCGCTAACCGGGTATCCGGTATTGCCATCCACATAAAGCAGAATTTGGTCCAGCGATACTTCAGCCCCGGAACCCGTGCTGCTATCACCTTTCGGGCGTCCGCTAAGCTCCCACTCACCCCGAACAATGCCTACAGCACTGGCAAAACCGCCAGCTACGCCTTCAAGAGCTGCGTCTTCTGCGTCTGATGATACATCGGTAAACCGGGGAATAGCCGCGGCGGCCAATAACCCCAGAATAACCACCACGATAATCAGCTCTATAATAGTGAAGCCTTGCTGCTTTCTCATTTTAGTTCTCATACTAAAACTCCAGTGGAATCCATTTTATGACATTTCCTTAACACTTAACACCAGCTTTCTCTTTATTTTCGAACGACCTGACCCTGCTTATCGTGATAGCTAAACCAGGCCTGTTGGTTAACTTCGTAATAACAGCTGTTTAGTTCCGCTTTAGCCTGCAAAGCACTGGCTGGTATTTCACCGCCCAATTGCTGCCATAAGCGCAGGCAGCCTTGTTCAACCGAAGGCCAGCCCTGACTATTCATGACTATTTTCACTTGCTGCTTTCTGCTTTCATTCAGCAAGGCCACTTCTTTCGGCTTGCCGCGGCGCATCCATTCGGTGCGTGCCAGCCAAAGCGAGTCAATAAAACGCGATACTGCAATGTCTAACTCGGTTTGACGCCACTTTTGCGGCTCGTTAATAAGTACCATTCTGGCGGCC
>NZ_DFTS01000060.1:19036-20107 GCF_002383015.1 Idiomarina sp. UBA4206 | reverse complement strand
GCCACCGCAGCCAGTATCAACAAAAGCAATACCACCAGAATGTTCTGAAAACGTTGAATGCCCTTACGTTCATCCGTTGTTTCCCGTGTCATTAGCGCCCCTGGTATGCGCTCATCATGTCCCACATTGGGGTAAATATTCCCAGCGCGAGAATCAGCACCATCACCGCGACCACAGCTATCATTACCGGCTCAATACGCGCGGTTAAAGTTTTCAGGTCGTAATCGGTTTCACGCTCATAATATTCAGCCACTTCCAGTAACAGCACATCGACCCGACCGGTCTCTTCGCCAACGGATATCATTTGCAGAATCAGCGGCGTAAAGAGTTCCGACTGGCGGGCAACTCGTGACAAATTTTCGCCTCGTTCAATACCCCGACGCATTTCTATAATGCGTTTTTCCATCCAGGCGTTATCAACGGCCTCGGCCACTAAAGATAAAGCCTGAGTCAATGGAACACCGGCGCCAATCATCACCGAAAAACTGCGCGCAAAGCGGCCTAACATGGAACGCATTAAAATAGAGCCAATAATAGGAATTTTTAATTTAAGGCTGTCCCACTTCAACCGCCCATTGTCCGTTCCCACGTAGTAACGAACACCGAAAAAACCGCCCACCATGGCTAGCAGCAGAACATGCCAGTAGCCGACAAAAAACTCAGAGGACCCGAGCAGCGCCCTCGTTGCCCAGGGGAGCTCAACATTAAACCGGCTGAACATGGACGCAAAAGTTGGAATAACAAAAATGTTCAGCACAAAAATGGCGACAACCAGAGCTATCAGCACAAAACTCGGGTAACGTGTGGCCGCCTTTATTCGCTTACGGGTGTCCTGCTCTTTTTCCAAGTACACCGATAGCTGCTGAAAAGACTCCTCCAGTTGACCGGTGTTTTCTCCCACATGCACAATAGCAATAACCAACCGCGGAAAAACGCCTCGGTGCTGAGACATAGCCGTGGATAAATTTCGCCCCCGCTCCAGTTGATCATGCACATCTTTCAGGGTTGTCCGCAGACGCTTGTTTTGCGTGGTATCGGCAAGGCCTTCAATGGCTCTTAGCATAGGAATGC
>NZ_DFTS01000060.1:10911-18953 GCF_002383015.1 Idiomarina sp. UBA4206 | reverse complement strand
TGTCAGCGAGTACATCTGCCGGCAGAAAATAATCAGTTCGTCTAATGAGACTTTCTGCTGAAAAGCCGATTTTAAACTTTCACCAAAGCTGCTGTTAAGTAACGAAAAGCCCTGCCCGCCGGCCGGGTTAATGGACAAAGGAACCAACCCGCGCCGCATGAGTACGTCAGCGGCATTACGCTCATCGCTGGCATCAACTGAGCCGCGCTGCAGTTGGCCTGATTTGTCCCGGGCGCGATAACGAAACTGCATCAGATGCTGTCCTCAACACTTTCAGCCAGGAATAACACTTCATCCACACTGGTAACGCCCTGCCGCGCATAATCCAGCGCAACCGTCGCCATGGACTGATAGCCCGGATGCGCTTTAGCAGCCGCAGCAAATTCACGAGTGTTACCGTCACGTAAGGCATCCATCATAGGCGTGTTCATTTCAAGCAGCTCAAACACACCGATACGTCCCCGGTATCCGGTATGGTTGCAGCTCTGACAGCCAGCTCCGCGTTTGAAAGAATACTGAGAGCTACCTTCTTTCAAATGTTCCAGCCACTGGCTTTCCGGTTCGTCTGGCTGATAATCTTCAGTGCACTTGTCACACACCCTGCGCACCAGACGCTGAGCTAAAATACCGCGTAGTGCCGCAGCAACCAAATACGGCGGCGCGCCCATATCAATTAGGCGCATGGCGCTGGTGATAGCATCGTTGGTGTGCAGGGTGGATAAAACCAGGTGACCAGTGATGGAGCCGCGCAAACCTATTTCTACGGTTTCGTGGTCACGCATCTCACCGACCATAATAATGTCAGGGTCCTGACGTAAGGTGGTACGCAACACGCGTGAGAAATCCAGGCCGATTTTACTGTTTACCTGCACTTGAGATATACGCGGCAGGCGATACTCCACCGGATCTTCAACCGTAATGACTTTTTTGCCTTCGGTGTTTAATTCACTCAGTGCGCCATACAAGGTTGTCGTTTTACCGGAACCCGTCGGGCCCGTTACCAATAGCATACCGTGCGGTCGTTTTATCAGGTTACGTACGCGTTTAAGAATTGAGTCCGGCATACCGGTTTGCTCTAAAGACAATAAGCCAGCTGACTGGTCCAGCAGACGCAGTACGCACGACTCACCATACTGCACCGGCATAGTCGATACACGAACATCAATACTGTGCTTGCGGACCTTCATATTAAAACGCCCGTCCTGAGGCAGGCGACGCTCGGAGATATCCAGTCCGGCCATCAGCTTAAGGCGCAATACCAGCGCATTGGCAATATTGGTTTCGTCCAGAACATTTTCCTGCAGCACACCATCAACCCGCTGACGGATACGGAGCTTACGATCATCCGGCTCAATATGAATGTCAGACGCGCGAACTTGCACTGCATCTTCAAAGATTGACTGCAGTAACTTGGCGACAGTTGCTTCGTCCGTATCGTCATCAAGGCTGAGTTGGCCCAGTTCAAATTCACTGGTGTCTTCGTATTCGTCTTGTAACTGGCTGGCAAAGGTTTCAATTTCCTTCGTGCGTCGGTACAGGTTGTCGAAGGCCTGCATCAACTCACCCTCAGGCACAACCGACAATTCAACCTGACGTGGAGCCAACAACTGGTTTATCGCATCAATTGAGGATAAATCGGCCGGGTCGCTCATGCCAACCAGGGCTTTCTTGTCATTGGCTTCAATGACCAAAGCGCGATGCCGGCGAGCCTGAACCTCAGGCAGTAACTTGAAAGCCTCCGGTGGGATTTTTCGCTCAGAAATACTAATGAGCGGAAGTTTCAGTTGCTGCGCCAAAAACTCCAGTAACTGCTGTTCTGAAATGTAACCGAGATCAGTTAACGTTGCCCCTAGCTTGCGTCCGCTGAGGTGCTGCTCTTCCAAAGCCTTATGCAGTTGATCTTCTGTGATGATTTGCTCATGAACAAGCAAATCACCCAGTCGCATTTTAAGACGTGGGCGCTTCATTGTTCACCTGCCGGTTCATTTGCCTCTAACAAAGCAATTTGCTGATGAATAAAGTCGACCGTGGGGCGATGCGTAATTCGCGTTAATGCTTCTTCATAAGAGGCTAAAGCTGTTTGCGGTGCAAATTCCTGCTGAGCTAAGGCTTTACCCAAATACCAACGGCCCTGCGCCGGTTCCGCCACAATAAGGCGCTGATAAGTATTGGCAGCCGTCTGATAGTCACCCACTTCCTGAGCTAACAATGCTTGTTTCTGAACGTAGTCCGGGTAGTCTGCTGCATTCGGTGTCGCTTGCTTCAGCAAACTTAGGGCTGCCGCCGGACGGGCTTCTTTTTCTAAAATGCGAGCGCTTAATAACCGAAACTCAAAGTCAGACGGGTCACGTTTAAAACCTGCCTCTAATGTCGTCAGAGCTTGAGATACCTTGTTGCGCCCAAACTGAAGCGCTGCCAGTTTTTTTCGGA
The DNA here is from genome assembly GCF_002383015.1 of Idiomarina sp. UBA4206. Classification (NCBI taxonomy): domain Bacteria; kingdom Pseudomonadati; phylum Pseudomonadota; class Gammaproteobacteria; order Alteromonadales; family Idiomarinaceae; genus Idiomarina; species Idiomarina sp. UBA4206. Next base: position 16,523 of record NZ_DFTS01000060.1, on the reverse strand, counting down.
CATTTTTATTGTCCGGAGTTACAGCCAACGCTTTACGCCAATGCTCTTCAGCTGAAGTTAACCGCCCCTGTTGCTGCGCTTTCTGCGCTTTCTCAATATGTTGTTCAGCAATTTCAGTCGGTGAAAGTTGTACGGGTTGCTTACTAAACTCACCGCTCGGCTCAGCTTCGTCGCTGCTGTTATCCGCGGTCGATTCAGGCTCTTCTTCAACTGCTTTAGGCTCAACCTCTTTACTTTCAGGCGCGCGTTTTGCCTCACTTATAGGCTCAGACACCGCCACTGATGCGAGGTTATTCTGGTCAATGGCAGTTTGTTCGCGCGAGCCAGTGGCTGGTGCATCGGCACGTTCAGTGGGTACCGTAAATGCAGATGAATCAACTAATGGCTCAACGCGCTCCTGCACTAACGGCATGTCCGCAGCTTCGCTTTCAGTTACCCTCATCACGCCATCATCTGAGGACTGCCACCAAAAAAACACCAGAGCAAGCGTAATAGCAATGAGTGACGCTAACAGCCATAACCCAAAACGATGACTACCTCGGCGCTCCACCGCGCTACTGGCAGCATTTTTCGAAAACGGTTGCTGGCCACGGCGATCAAGATCCTTCAAGACTTTATTGATTACGCTCATAAAGAACCACCCATTTTCCAATAACTAACAGCGGCAGCAGCCAGGAAAACAAAGCCGACTGACACAGTAACAGGTAGCCAAACAGAGCGGGTTGACTCAGTATCTTCGGTATCCTTAACCGCCAGCTTCAAATCTTTTGAAGATAATTGGCGCCGACCTTCTCCGTAAGCTAATAGCAGCATTTTATGGCAGAGCATATTAACCAATCTTGGTACCCCGCGGCTGCTCCGGTGCAGGCCTTTTATCAGTTTCCAGTCAAAAATTGGCGCACCTTTATAACCGGCCACATCCATTCTATGGGCGATGTATTCCGCTGTCTCATCGACGTTCATGGCAGTCAGTTTATGCGCGAAACTAATACGCTGACGCAACTGCCGGAAAGCTTTTTGAGATAAGCGCTCATCGAGCTCTGGTTGCCCGAGTAAAATAATATGCACCAATTTGCGCCGCTCAGTTTCCAGATTGGATAATAAACGCAAAGCTTCCAGACTTTCCTCTGGTAACGCCTGCGCCTCATCAATCAAAATAACGACCGCCTGCCCACTTTTATTAATGTCCAGCAGACGTTGCTGTAGAGCTCGCGCCAATTGTTGCTGGTTAGTTAACTGCTCGGTTTCAACGGACAATTCCTGAGCAATGGCCAGCCTCAGCTCAGCCGGATCCAGGTAGGAATCAGGAATATAGGCCGTTTTAAAAAAGTCAGGAATATCGTTCAGTAACCGCCGGCATAGCAGAGTTTTACCGGTTCCCACTTCTCCGGTAATTTTAATAAAGCCCTCGCCGGTTTTCAGCGCAGTCAGAACCACCTCGAAAGCCTCGTGGTGGCTTTTCAAGTCGTAGTAGAACTGCGTGTTCGGCGTTATCGTAAAAGGCAGTTCGCGTAAGCCGTAATGGTATAAATACATACTACCTATTGCTCAATGTCCGGGAACCATTCCTGCAGCAGTTCGCGTGATCGTTTCAGTTCATCGCGCCAGGTATCCACACCGACTACCGTGGGCTTCAGTAATATCACCAACTCTTTCTTTTCCTGACGATTACGGCGATTCGTGAAAAGCTCACCGAGCAACGGAATGTCGCCTAGTAACGGAACCTTACCCACTTCTTCAGAATTTGTGGTTTGCATTAAACCACCCAACACAACAATTTCACCGTTGCGGGCTTTTACTATGGTATCGGACTCGCGAATGTTGCTGCGCGCCAGCGGCAGTACCGACTCTTTTCCTGACACGGTGATGACTTTTTCCTGTTCGCTGGTTTCGACCACTGACGGATGAACATGCAAAATGACTTCGCCGTCATCGCTAATTTGTGGTGTAACATCCAGAGAGATACCGGAGAAAAACGGTGTGAACTCGATATCAGAGTCTGACGACGAAATACCGCCGGAATCAAGCGAAGTGCGGCTGGTCACGTCGGTAACAAAATACTCGTCTTCACCAATTTTAATGACCGCTTTTTGATTATTCGACGCACTGACACGAGGGTTCGACAGAACCTGAACCGTGCCTTGGGTTTGCAGCATTTCTATCATGCCACTGAAATTATTTCCTTCATCGGTGTAAGTAAGACCGAATAACCCACCAATAGCCGCTGAAGTCGCGTTAGTTGGGGTCACGCCATTGAATTCCACTCCAAAACCCGCATTGCCGGAATAGATATCGCTCCAGTTAATACCCTGCTGATAACTGTCGTTCAGTGTTACTTCAATAATGCGTGCTTCCAGAATCACCTGACGTTGTAAGCGCGACTCCAGGGTTTCGATGAAGTCGCCAACAGCGCGAAGCTTGTCGGCTGACGCAGTCACACTAACCACCCCGGCCTGCGGCGACAAGACTACATTGCCGTTACCTATGATGCCTTCAATAACTTCTTTTAAGTCGCCCCACAGGTTGGTTTCCGATTGCGTGGTAATACTGGAACCATTGCCTTGCATGGAGTTTTGACGTGAGTCGCGGCTGTACTCACCACTACCGGCGAAAGGGCTTGCCCCAGAAACATTGGTGTTATTCGTATTTCCGCGATTAGACTGGTTATTGTTATTACGCTCATCACTGACGCCACCGCCGGAGATTTCAGTTTGTGACATACCAAAACGCCGCAGTGACAGGTAGTCGAGCGGAAACGTTTGGGTGCGCACACCAGAAGGGAATATTTGAATTGTACGGCCGGAGCGACGCACTTCAAAACCGTACATATCCTGCACTGCGTCCAGCGTTTCATCCAGCGTGACATCTTTAAGGCTCATTGAAATTTCGCCGCTGACATTCGGATGCACCAGAATATTATAAGGGGAATCGGCAGCCAGACCGTAAAAGAAAGCTTTTGCATCAACTCCATCAGCCTGTAAAACAAAGCGTGGCTCTTCCAGCAATGCTAAGCCGTCTTCTTGTTGCCCGCTCGCGCTTTGATTGAGAAAGTTACTGACTTCCGCAGGCACAGCCGACTTTGTAGCAGACGCTTTTTTCTCGGCAGCTTCTGGCTTCATTGCCTCATTTGCTTCGTCTGGTGAATAGCTCGGTTGATAAGCACAACCCGCTATTACTGCCAGTAATAATGCGCCTGTCGCAACTTTTATCATTGTACTGCCCCCGGGATGCCTTTCTTATTCTGTTTTATCGGCTCAAATAAAGTAATCTCGACCACTTCATTACTTTTTTCAACAACCACACTGTTTGGTTTTATTGACGTTACTTCCACACCATCAACCCGCTCTCCCGGCTTGACCCACTGGCCATTTAACCGAGCTGACTGGCTCTGCTCAGAATACAAAATTTGCGTCAATTTCAATTCTTCCGCCCAGCTGTCCAGGTTAGCTATTGTTTCCGTTTCATTGACCGGAGGCCGAGTCGGGTCACGCTCTTGCGCTAACGTCGACAACGGCAATAAAACAAATAGCCATAAAATTAAGTTACGCACTGATAAACTCCTTATCAGTACTCAGTAAATACCAGACAATAGTCACTGTTGCTGTCGGATAATTCGTCACTTGGTACTCAAAGTTCGCCCACCGCACACTTGGATACTCCGTTTGCAGTTTATCGACAAATTTCGATACAGCAAAAAAACGTCCGCTGAACTCCGCCTGAATAGCATGTTGATAGAGCTTAATTGAACCGGTTTCAAACACCACTGACGGCTCCTGCGCTTCCAGGCTTTGCATTTCCAACTCAGAAGCGTGTCGTAATACCCCTTGCAAAAACTGTTTACGCTGGTCGGCAGGTAATAGCACGGTGTTTCCTGAGAAATCTTCTTTGGCCACAACCAAGCGCTGCTGTAGTTGTTTAATCTCTGCTTTAACCGGCGCGTTCACATCTTTACTTAACTGAGTTCTTAACTCTTGCTGCAATTGCTTCAGCTGTTCCAGTTGCGACTCAATACGACGGTTATCAGCCTGCGTACTTTTGTTCTCTTCAACAGTTGGAACAATTAAGTAACTGATAAGAGGCAGTGTCACAACAAGAAAAGCTGCCAAGGCCATCAACGCACGCTGGCGAGCAGGCATAGCGTCAAAGTTCTCTTGTAAGTTTAGCCACCAGTTCATCATCTCTATTTGTCCTCGTCAGTCCTGACGCTTTGCAACAGAAACTGTTGGTAGCCCTGTTCGCTTCGCTTAAGCTCAACAACAGCAAAGCGCTTGTCTGCCAGTAAGTCAGACTGACCGAATTTATCCATCTACAAAACGAGTGCTTCACTATTTAACGCCTGCCCATGCAAACGAATATTCTCGCCCGCAATTGAAAAATCAGTAAGCCAAATAGCTTCCGGCGTTATTTGTGCCAATTCATTTAAAAAGCTGCTAACCGAAGACGACTGACCTTGCTGGAACTCGCTAATTCTGCGACTGAAACTTTGCGTATCCTGAAGTTGTTGTATGAGCTCTTCTTTTTCTTCACGTAACTGCAGGCTAGGCTCTCGCCGTTCAAGTCGTTCCCGGGCACGAGTCAGGTCATCGTTAACCGCCTGTAAAGCATTCGATAATTTTTCATTTTCCTGGGTAACTGCTGAATTTTGCCATTGAGTAACCACAACTACAGCTATGAGCAGCGCCAGCCAAACACCTAAAACAGCGCTTAAACGAGCTAAGGTCAGGCGCTGTTTAATTGGCTGCAAGTCACGACGATAAAGGTTTACCCACTGCTTCATGAGGACACCTCTAACAATGCGCCCAGGCCTGCCAAATCGGAATAGTCGTCTTCGCGTAATTCAGTTGCCCACTTGGGGTACGAATAAACGCTGCACTCAACAGCTAAAAGCTCTGACAGACTGCTCTGCACTGCCGATAGCTGTCTGTGCTCAACCGCTAAAATAATGCGGCTAATGGGTGCCTGCCGTAAATGACTTTCAAAATAGTCAACCGAACGCTGGAGCTCGGTTGCCAGCGGCTCCAAAGCTCCCGTCTGTATTTCTTCAGCGGTATAGCTCGAAATATCGGTGACACCACGTAGCAAACGCGTAAACATCAACCCTTTAGGCGTGTTAATTTGCGCGATATAATTGCCACTTGGGTTCTGGTACAAGGTTAACTCAGCATGGTTTTGAATTTCGACCAACCGGGGCAAGGCTAACTCCGCAATACCAATGTCCGTTAGCTGCAGATCATGCTCGCTAAAAAAATCGACCCAGGGTTTTAATTCGTGCCGGTTCGCTGCAACTGCGACTACCTTATCCTGCCCCGAAGGTTGTTCAGGAAACTCATAGTAATCGGCGATAATCTCATTGCCAGATAGGGAAACTAAGTCGCTTAAGCTGTATTTTAAACTCTCAGCGATTTCATCGGAGTCAAGCATGGGTCTATCTACTTGAACCGACTCATATAAGTCAGTGCCCAACACTAAAATCACCTGCGCATGCTTTAGAGACATACGCGAATATTTGCTCAGCAACGCGCCCGCTTCTTTAACCAGTGAGCCACGCTTTACTTGCTCATGATCGTTAACAATCAGTTCAGGTGACTCGGCGAGTCCTTTAGCAATAAGGA
>NZ_DFTS01000060.1:10315-10859 GCF_002383015.1 Idiomarina sp. UBA4206 | reverse complement strand
GGACGCTGGTTTGCGTTATCTGAAAGCAAATACGGTGACCATTTTGTTTCTGCTTCGAAAATCCTAACACCCAGCAGCATCCTTTATTATTTTTTCATGTATGTTAACAGAAACTTTGCACCGCTCATTACAAAAAGAATAAGGTTCGAGCAGTTTATATCTTTCATCATAGCCCATTTGTCGTGCTTTAACTGTAATACTAGCACTTGAGCTTCCATTGCAACCTCGAGCCAGCCCAGTAAGGCACCATGGGTCCTGTTGCCGTATCTACCGTATCAGCCACAGTCCATTCCTGCTGAACAAGTTCAATGGTATCTGTATTACGCGGCAATTGATAAAAATCGGCACCATAGCCACTGGCAAAGTTAGCCAATTTATCCAATGCATTATGCTGGCTAAAAAACTCAGCATAGAGCTCTATAGCCGCAGGTGCCGAGTAACATCCGGCACAACCACAAGCCGTTTCTTTACTCGCCTGCACGTGTGGAGCAGAGTCTGTTCCCAGAAAAAACTTCGGGCTTCCGGACAGTGCAGCCTGTTGCAG
>NZ_DFTS01000060.1:7332-10222 GCF_002383015.1 Idiomarina sp. UBA4206 | reverse complement strand
CCTGTTGCAGTGCCTGTTGATGTGTGCGGCGCTTTAAAATTGGCAGACAATAATTATGTGGGCGAATACCACCAACGAGTAAATCATTCCGGTTCATCAACAAGTGTTGCGGCGTCATCGTTGCTGCGACATTGCTGTTGGCGTTTTTCACGAACTCAACAGCATCCGCGGTTGTGATGTGCTCCAGCACAAGTTTTAAATTAGGGAAGCGCTCGGTAATTGGAATTAAATGGCGCTCTATAAATACGCGCTCACGGTCAAAAATATCAATATCGCTGTCGGTCACTTCACCATGCACAAGCAGTGGCACACCATATTCCTGCATAGCAGCTAACACTGGCTCTAATGCTTCAACTGACTTAACCCCCGCAGCGGAGTTTGTGGTTGCCCCCGAGGGGTAGAGTTTGAAACCGATAATGTGGTCATTAGCAGCGGCTTCGGCAACTTGCTCAGGAGTGGTTTCAGCCGTGAGATACAAAGCCATTAACGGGTTAAAGCTAACGCCTTCGGGCACCTCTTCCATAATCCTTGCCCGGTACTCTAAAGCCGCTGTTACGGTGGTAACCGGCGGAACAAGGTTTGGCATAACAACGGTGCGATGAAAAACAGTTGCCGAAGCAGGTACGGTTGTTTTCAACATAGCCCCGTCACGTAAGTGCAGGTGCCAGTCATCTGGTCTTGGAATGGTTAAGCTTTGCATAGTCACTTCTGGCTAAAAAATGATAAAGCCAGTATACCATTAAGTTCCTTAGCAAAAACCTTTAATCTGTATTCTATTTGAGCGTTTTAGCGCAACCCCATGGCTTCTTTCCAGTGCTTGCGACAGCATGAAACGTACCTATCGTTACCACCAATCGCAATTTGCTGCCCCATGCGAATGGCGTTGCCTTTTTCATCAACCCGCAAAGACATGGTTGCCTTACGCCCGCAGTGACATATGGTTTTCATTTCCACCAATTTGTCCGCTATAGCCAGCAACACCGCACTTCCCGGAAAGGCATTACCAAAGGCATCGGTCCGAATGCCGTAACACATCACAGGAATATTGTCGGTGTCGGCCAGGCTGGACAACTGCCAGACTTGCTCTTCACTTAGAAACTGAGCTTCATCAATTAATACGCAGTCAATTGCCTGTTGCATGTAGCGGGCACGCACAACCGCCGCCAAATCGGTTCGGTGAGTAAAGGACACCGCGTCACGGCCAATACCTAAACGCGACGCAATACGCTCTTTGCCGGCCCGATCATCTAAAGCCGGCGTCATCAATAACACATGCTGATCGCGCTCTTCGTAATTATGAGCCACTTGCAACAGCGAGGTACTTTTCCCCGCATTCATTGCCGAATACGTAAAATATAGAGAAGCCATTTTGTTCTATTTTTTTAGGTTATTGTGGTTAGATCCTGGCAGAGATTACCACGATTTTATGGCATTATGGGACAAAGCAACCTTAAGGCAGGAGTTCTCTATGCAATATTCCCCCGAATTTATTAAAGCCATTCCTAAAGCTGACTTACACCTGCACCTGGACGGCAGCCTCCGTGCCAGCAGTTTAATTGATATGGCTAAACGCGCTGATATCGAACTCCCTAGCTATACCGAGGAAGGTTTATTTGATTTAGTTTTTAAGTCTCACTACAACAATTTGGGTGAGTACCTCAATGGTTTTCAGTACACCTGCGCAGCCTTGCGTGACCTAGAAAATCTGGAGCAAGCCTCTTATGAGTTAGCCGTCGACAATCAGAATGAAGGGGTTAATTACATCGAGGTACGCTTTGCACCGCAATTGCTAATGGACCCGAGCAAAGGCGTGACCTTCGATACCATTATGCACGTCGTTAACGACGGTCTTTTACGGGCGAAGAATGAATACAATAGCAGCGCCGACGTAAAGAATGGCGATAAACCGCCATTTGAATACGGCATTATCAACTGCGCAATGCGCATGTTTGGTAAAAAAGGATTCTCACCCTATTACACGCAAATGTTCCAGCTAATGCGTGACTTTGAATCCATGCAGGTGATTAAAACAGCGGCAATGGACTTAGTCCGCGCCAGCGTTCGTATGCGCGACGAAGAAGGCATGCCTATTGTGGGGCTGGATATTGCAGGGCAAGAGATTGGCTACCCGGCAGGTGAGTTTAAAGAAGTGTATGAATACGCTCACGAAAACTTTTTACTCAAAACCGTGCACGCGGGCGAAGCTTATGGTGCTGAAAGCATTTTTGAAGCCTTAACCAAATGCCATGCCGACCGCTTAGGACATGGCTATTCGTTATTCTCGCCTGAAATGACCCAGGACCCGTCTATAGAAGACCCAAAAGCTTATGGTGAAAGCCTGGCCTCTTATATTGCTGACCGCCGTATTGCCGTTGAAGTTTGCCTGACCAGTAATCTGCAGACCAACCCGGAAATCGGCGACATTAAGAACCATAACTTCCAGCACATGCTGGACCATCGTCTGGCCACTATCATTTGTACCGACAACCGTTTGGTATCACGGACCACGGTCAGTAATGAATACCAGTTAGCTCTGGACAACTTTGATATTCCATTGAAACGTCTGAAAGACATGGTCGCCTACGGCTTTAAGAAAAACTTTTTCCCGGGCCGCTATGTAGAAAAGCGTGATTACGCCAAGCAGAACCTGGCCTACTTTGACAAAGTTGTTCAGCAGTTTGGGCTGAAATAAACAGGCAAAAATAAAAAAGGCTCCACAAGGAGCCTTTTTTATTACCTGACATTTTAACGACAACCTTAGAATGGAATGTCGTCATCAAAGTCGTTGTCCGGTGAAAACGGTGCAGGTTCTGCCGGTTTCTGTTGAGGCTGTTGATTTTGCGGCTGCGCAGGCTGAGGTGCCGGACGTTGTTGCTGCTGCGATGGCTGC
>NZ_DFTS01000060.1:5065-7184 GCF_002383015.1 Idiomarina sp. UBA4206 | reverse complement strand
ACCCACCACCATAACCGCCGCTCTGCTGACCACCAAAGCCTTGACCTTGCGGCGCTGCGCCTTGTGGTCCACCCTGAGGGCCGCCACGAGAATCCAGCATCTGCATTTCGTTAATCACAACTTCTGTCGTGTAACGCTCTACATTGTCCTGCCCTGTCCATTTGCGAGTTTGCAACCGGCCTTCAACATACACTTTTGAGCCCTTCTTCAGATACTCACCCGCAATCTCTGCCAGGCGGCGATACGCCACGCAGCGATGCCACTCAGTTTGTTCGCGCGGTTCACCGGTTTGCTTATCTTTCCAGGTTTCACTGGTAGCAATCGACAGGTTGGCTATCGCTGTGCTGTTTTGGGTATAACGTACCTCTGGGTCAGCTCCCAGGTTACCAATTAATATGACTTTATTTACACCGCGACTGGCCATTATTTTCTCCTGTTCCTTATGCGCGTTACAACTGCTTCAATTTATTGGGCGACCGATGCCTTTTCAAGCAACTGATTAACCGCCTTTTCATCATAATGTTTTTTATCAACTTTTAAATAGGTTGCCTGATCTTCTTCAACCCACCTTGCTTCCGTTACTCCAGCTACGGTAAGTAACCGCTCACTTAGTTTCTTCGCCTTGTCCTCAGATAGTCCGGGTAATGATAACGATACACTGGTAACGCCTGCAGGATTAACCATAACTAAGCTGATGAGTAACCAACATACTAGCAAGATCAGACAGAAAACAACAACGCCAGATATCTGATAATTCTGTAAGACCCAACCGCCTGCAACACCGCCAACAAAGGCACCTAAAAACTGTCCGGTTGAATAGATACCGCTGGCACTACCCTTACTCCCGGCGGGCGCAATACGGGTCAGTAATGACGGTAAACTGGCCTCAATAAAATTAAAACCGGTGAAAAAAATCACCAAGGCCGCAACTAGCAACCATCCTGACTGCCCGGCCACACCAATAATTAGCAGAGATACAATTAAGGTCACAATCGAAAACCGCAGCCACTGCACTGAATTATTATTGCGGGAGCTGTGAATGATCATCGGTACCATAAACAAAATTGAGGCGGCCAGGGTTGGTAGATAAAACCAGGCATGCGTCTGACTTTCAAAGCCTGCATTTTGCAACTGGGTTGGCAAGGTCACAAACCAGGCGGTCAATATAGCGTGCAACACAAAAATACCGCTGTTCAGACACCACAATTGTTTATGTTTAAGTAAGTCTCCCAGCTCGGACAAAACCGGCAAGGATTCCCGCCGGGCAGAGGTAGTAACAACTTTCGGCACACTGAGCAGTAGCACGAAAATGCCCAGAACACCGCTGGCAGCCGTAAACCAAAACAACCCTGAAAGACCAATAACGTCACCCAGCAGAGGTCCTGCAACCAATGACACCGCAAACGCTAAGCCAATACACATACCAATGGTAGCCATAACCTTCGGCCGTTGCTCGTCACGTGACAGGTCAGCCGCCAGGGCTAATATTGCGGCGGCTATGGCGCCAAGGCCTTGCAGAGCTCGACCAACAGACACGCCGAATAAAGTATCAGCCTGCGCCGCGACCACGCTTCCGGCAACAAAAACCAGCAGCCCGCCAACAATAACGGGCTTACGACCTAGCCGGTCTGACAACATACCCAAAGGAATTTGCAAAAGCGCCTGAGTCAGTCCGTAGGCACCAAGAGCAATACCCACCCACAATGGCGAATAGTCTGGATACTCCTGTGCATAAACTGCCAGCACGGGCATGATCAAAAACAGCCCCAGCATCCGTATACCAAAGACAGACGCGAGCGCTAAAGCGGCTTTTTTTTCAGTTTTATTCAGTTTTTGCGGTGTCATTTCACTGCTTCATAGTCAGTAATATGATAAATGATGCTGCTATTGTACCAGATGCCTAACACTGTGCGATAATAGCGTTTTGTCGTCAGTCATTTACTGAACAACAGACGGGAATTATGGATACTATTGAAGTACGCGGTGCACGCACGCACAACTTAAAAAATTTCAACCTGACGATTCCTCGCAATAAGCTTATTGTGATTACCGGGTTGTCCGGTTCGGGTAAGTCGTCACTGGCTTTCGATACGCTGTATGCCGAAGGCCAGCGACGCTT
>NZ_DFTS01000060.1:0-4967 GCF_002383015.1 Idiomarina sp. UBA4206 | reverse complement strand
GCGACGCTACGTTGAGTCCTTATCCGCCTATGCTCGTCAGTTTTTATCGCTGATGGAAAAACCCGATGTAGACAGCATCGAGGGCTTGTCACCTGCAATTTCAATAGAGCAGAAGTCGACCTCACATAACCCACGCTCAACCGTTGGTACCATTACAGAAGTTTATGACTACCTGCGCCTGATGTTTGCACGAGTGGGCGAGCCACGCTGCCCGACACATGATGTGCCGCTGGCAGCTCAGACCATCTCGCAAATGGTCGACAACGTGCTGGCCGCGCCGGAAGGTGAGAAACGCATGTTACTGGCACCTATTATTCAGAACCGTAAAGGCGAGCATTTGAAGGTTCTGGAAAATCTGGCTCTTCAGGGTTTTATCCGTGCGCGCATTGACGGTGAGATTTGTGACCTGAGCGATCCTCCAACACTGGAACTGCAGAAGAAGCACACCATTGAGGTGGTGGTTGACCGCTTTAAAGTTCGTGAAGGTATGGAACAGCGCCTGGCCGAGTCATTCGAAACGGCGTTGGACCTCAGTGGCGGAACGGCATTGGTTGTGCCAATGGAAGGTGACGGCGAGGCCGATGTATTCTCAGCAAATTTCGCCTGCCCTCACTGTGGCTACAGCATGCAGGAACTGGAACCTCGTCTGTTCTCATTTAATAATCCGGCGGGTGCCTGTACAACCTGCGACGGACTCGGAGTTGAGCAATTCTTTGACCCGGAAAAAGTCATAGTTAACGCCGAATTATCACTAACCGGTGGCGCAATTCGCGGCTGGGACAAACGGAATTTCTACTATTATCAAATGCTGCAGTCGCTGGCGAAGCACTACGACTTTAAACTGTCGCAGCCGTTTAACCAATTGCCCGACGACATTCGTGAGAAAATTCTGTTCGGCAGTGGTAAAGAAGAAATTAAATTTACCTACATGAATGACCGCGGTGACACGGTCGTAAGAGCGCACGCCTTTGAAGGTATTATCCCGAATATGCAGCGCCGTTATCGCGAGACTGAGTCACAAGCAGTGAGAGACGAGTTATCAAAGTATGTGGCGACCCAGCCTTGTAAAAGCTGTGGCGGCACGCGCTTGCGCACAGAAGCTCGTCATGTGTTTATTCAGGGCACCACGTTACCTGAAATTGTAGAACAGTCTATTGGCGACGCACTGGAGTTTTTCCAGCAACTGCATATGGAAGGCCAACGCGCCCAAATAGCAGAAAAAATTCTGAAAGAAATTAACGACCGGCTGCGTTTTTTGGTGAACGTGGGGCTTAACTATTTAAGCCTTTCGCGTAGCGCAGAAACCTTGTCCGGTGGTGAAGCACAGCGTATTCGCCTGGCCAGCCAAATTGGTGCTGGGTTAGTCGGCGTTATGTACGTACTGGATGAGCCCAGCATTGGCTTGCATCAGCGCGATAATGAACGCCTATTGAATACGCTCACGCATTTACGAGACCTTGGCAATACAGTGATTGTAGTTGAACACGATGAAGACGCGATTCGCCAGGCAGACCACGTTATTGATATTGGTCCTGGTGCGGGTGTCCATGGTGGTGAGATTATTGCTCAGGGGCAAGTCGACGACATTGTTGGGAGTGAAGACTCACTAACCGGCGACTACCTGTCCGGCAGAAAAGAAATAGAAGTTCCGCAGCAACGCCACAAGCCCGATGAACGCAGACTCACCATTCGTGGCGCTAGTGGTAATAACTTGAAGAACGTTGATTTTAACCTACCGCTGGGCGTACTGACCTGTGTCACCGGTGTATCTGGCTCCGGCAAATCGACGCTGATAAATAATACTTTATTCCATATTGCGCATCGCGAACTCAATGGTGCAACAACCGGTGAACCAGCCCCCTACAAAAGTGTTGAAGGGATGCAGCTGCTGGATAAAGTGGTGGATATTGACCAAAGCCCGATAGGCCGGACACCGCGTTCTAACCCGGCAACTTACACCGGAATTTTCACACCCATTCGTGAACTGTTCGCAGGCGTTCCGGAGTCACGGGCTCGCGGTTACAAGCCGGGCCGCTTCAGCTTTAACGTTCGCGGCGGACGTTGCGAAGCCTGCCAGGGCGACGGCGTTATTAAGGTTGAGATGCACTTTTTGCCGGACGTTTATGTCCCTTGTGATATTTGTAAAGGCCAGCGCTACAACCGCGAAACGCTGGAAGTAAAATACAAGGGCAAGAATATCCACGAAGTATTGGATATGACCATAGAAGACGCACGTGAGTTCTTCGATCCGGTTCCGGCCATTGCACGTAAACTTCAAACCTTAATGGATGTTGGTTTATCTTATGTCCGTCTGGGTCAGTCTGCTACCACACTCTCAGGTGGTGAGGCGCAGCGGGTTAAATTATCACGTGAGCTCTCTAAGCGAGATACCGGTAAGACCTTGTACATTCTGGATGAGCCAACGACAGGCCTGCATTTCCATGATATTAAGCAATTACTGGCAGTTATCCACCGTCTGCGTGACCACGGCAACACAGTCGTTGTCATTGAGCACAATCTGGACGTGATAAAAACGGCTGACTGGATTGTTGACTTAGGCCCGGAAGGCGGTTCCGGTGGCGGCGAAATATTGTGTGAAGGCACACCTGAAGACGTCTGTGAAAACGAGCGCTCTCACACGGCGCGATTCTTGAAACCGATGCTAAAGCAGTCATAAAAAGGACGCAGTATGTTAACGGAAGACTTTAAAGTACGATTTTATGAGACCGATGCCCTTGGGCACGTCAATAACACCGTTATTCCCGGCTGGATCGAAACCGGGCGGTTGCCTATTTTTGAGTTCTTCGGGGAAATGTCGCCCGAAACGCAGAGCTTGATTGTTGCCCGGCTTGAGGTTGACTACTTATTTCCAATTTATTTTGGTGGTCATGTCACAGTTAAGACTTATGTTAGCCGTTTAGGTGGTAGCTCATTTGATATTACCAGCGAAATTTGGCAAAAAGATAAACTCTGCGCTAAAGGGAAAACAGTCTTGGTCTACTTCGATTACCAACAGGAGCGTTCTGTGAAGTTATCCGATGAATTAAAAGAACGTCTGGCGACTATAACGCATCCGGAGCACCCTCTTGACGCGTGATCTCGTCAGTGGTGGGCAACAGATACATGCCCCCGATGATCTCAAAAGCTTGCTGGAGGAAATTCACCAGCAAGCGATGAAGATCACAGAAGGACATGTTGCTGACTACATTCCGGCATTAGCAGAGGTCAACCCGGAGCTCTGCGGACTTACCCTTGCCACCCTTGATGGCGAGGTATTTAACGTGGGTGATACTCACGAGCAGTTTTCCATCCAGTCCATTTCAAAAATTTTCGGCCTAATGCTGGCAATGGAGCGCTTGGGCGAAGACTTATGGGACAGAGTCAAAATGGAGCCCTCTGGCCAGGCATTTAACTCTATAGTGCAGTTAGAATGGGAAAAAGGCATTCCTCGTAACCCTATGATAAATGCCGGCGCTATTGTCGTTAGTGATGTGCTGGTGAGTCGTTATTCAGCCAGTAAGAACGCGGTTTTAAGCTTAGTCCGTACCTTATGCGGCAACGACAATGTGTATGCCGATAACATTGTACACCAGTCAGAAAAAGAACACGGCCATCGCAATGCGGCACTGGCTCACTTAATGAAAAGTTTTGGTAATATTGATGCAGACGTTGAGGAACTGCTTGATCATTACTTTTGGCAATGTGCATTAACCATGTCCTGCGAAAACCTCGCTCGCTCTTTTACTTTTCTCGCAAATGACGGAGTTTGCCCTTTTTCCAAAAAGGAAATTATGTCTAAACGGGACTCTCAGCGTATTAATGCGTTGCTATCAACCAGCGGCATGTACGACCAAAGCGGTGAGTTTGCTTTTACGGTAGGCGTTCCTGCAAAAAGTGGGGTTGGCGGCGGCATGATTGCTGTTGTACCTGACTTTGGCGTTATCTGCTCATGGAGCCCAAGGTTAAACAGCTTTGGTAACAGTGCGCGTGGCATGTATATGGTCAGAGAACTTGCTAATCGTTTGGGTCTAAGCGTTTACTAACGAATTGTCGAGGGCCGGTAAGTCTGAAAACGTTCCATATTGAATCGTCTAAATAAGCTATCTATCTCGCCCTTTCGTCCCAACTCTCTTAAGTGTCTTTGGATACTTCCTGCTGTAATACTCTTATTTTCGCCGACAAGTATATGCAAGTTATAGGCAAAGCTGGCTTTTTCAGCGAGTAAAAGATTTTCGACTTTAATTTGTTGTGAACCCTCAAGCGCCGATAGTAACTCATCATTCACTATAGTGAGGTCAACTCGTCCACCTAGCACCATGCGTACGTTAATAATTCGTGAGTCAGCTAAGTAAACGGTGTACTTTTCTTTGACTTCATCTGAGGCAATTAACTCACCACCAAGCAAGTAGTGGTAGCCTTTTACGCCGCCCAGAATCTTTCCCTCAAAATCATCGAAGAAAGACTGAGTTCGTCCCTCTTTTTTTGCAGTGACTAAACGCTCTTTACCACTCACCAGAGGAATTGTCTTTTCGTAATTAATGTTCCGTCTATCCCAACCCCACAGCGGCGATTCAAAGAATATCACGTCGCAACACCCTGCTTCGCTAAGCGCCTCATAGCGACTCGTAGGTGGGATAATCTGAATTTGAAACTCATAACTATCCTGGTGCTCATTCAATAGCGTAACGAGCTCTCGTGTGAGATCCGTCTCAAGAACGTCTGAAAAATAAGGAGGGTAATCGTAAGCAGCTACTTTCACTGGTATCTTTGCTGCGGCAGTACCACTTATCGCAGCTAAAACGATTACAGAAAGGTATCTGAGTATTCTCAATAGACTGACTAATCGGTTAAGTATCTGCATCCATAGTTAATTTTCCGGCCCCAAATGTCAATAGTTGAGCGACCCTTCGCTTAATTATTAACAGGCATAAAAAAGCCCGGCCGAAGCCGGGCTCTTAAAATCAACA
>NZ_DFTS01000004.1:74204-74689 GCF_002383015.1 Idiomarina sp. UBA4206 | reverse complement strand
TCCGTTTTACCAACACCCGTTGGCCCGGCAAAAATGAAAGAACCTATTGGCTGGTTTTCGTTAGCAAGGCCTGAGCGTGACAAGCGAATAGCCGCTGTCAGCTTATCAATCGCTTCATCCTGACCAAAGACAACCATTTTCAGATTGCGATCAAGCTGTTTCAACAAGTCTTGATCGGACTGGGAGATCGACTGCTCAGGAATACGGGCTATTTTCGCAATAATGGTTTCAATATCCGATACACCGACCGTTTTACGACGTTTCGATGGCGGCAGTAAACGCTGTGAAGCACCGGCTTCATCCATGACATCGATGGCTTTATCCGGTAAATGCCGTTCATTAATATATTTAGCAGAGAGTTCTGCCGCTGCTTTAATAGCTGGCTGCGTGTAGCGAATGCCATGATGGCTTTCGTATCTCTCTTTTAGACCCATTAATATTTTTGTGGTGTCTTCCACTGAAGGTTCAACCACATCTACTTTCTG
>NZ_DFTS01000004.1:73912-74054 GCF_002383015.1 Idiomarina sp. UBA4206 | reverse complement strand
TTCTTAAACTCGTTATATGTCGTCGAGCCAATACATTTTAACTGACCACTGGAAAGCAGAGGTTTTATCAGGTTAGACGCATCCAATACGCCACCGCTGGCCGCACCGGCCCCAATAATGGTATGAATTTCATCGATAAATA
>NZ_DFTS01000004.1:73325-73750 GCF_002383015.1 Idiomarina sp. UBA4206 | reverse complement strand
TGAATTTCATCGATAAATAAAATGGCATGCTCTTTTTCCTGAAGCTCTTTCAAAAGCATTTTAAAACGCTTCTCAAAATCCCCCCGGTATTTTGTTCCCGCCAGCAGGTCACCCATATCCAGTGAATAGATGGTTGCATCGGAGAGAATTTCAGGCACTTCGCCCTTAATAATTCGGTAAGCCAGGCCCTCGGCTATGGCTGTTTTACCCACACCGGCTTCACCCACTAAAAGCGGGTTGTTTTTGCGCCGACGGCAGAGAATTTGAGCGCAACGCTCAAGCTCGTAATCGCGGCCTATCAGTGGGTCTATTTTGCCTTCTTTAGCCTGCACATTAAGGTTAGAGCAGAAGCGTTGTAAATAACTCTGCTGCTCGTCATTACCTTTCATTGCCTCTTCTTCGACCATCTCTTCATCTATCGGCTC
>NZ_DFTS01000004.1:69938-73199 GCF_002383015.1 Idiomarina sp. UBA4206 | reverse complement strand
CGATCAATACGAGATATTCCGTGTGAAATGAAGTTAACAATATCCAGCCGGGTAATGTCGTTCTTATTCAATAAATAAACAGCTTGGGATTCTTGCTCACTAAAAATAGCGACAAGAACGTTCGCTCCGGTAACCTCAGCGTTGCCAGAAGACTGCACATGAAACACAGCGCGCTGCAGCACACGTTGGAAGCCTAATGTTGGCTGTGTATCAGGACTTTCCTCGTCAGGACCGAACAATGGTGTACTACGGTCAATGTAACTCAGCAGTTCTTCTTTCAATTGTTGAAAGTTTGCCCCACAGGCACGAAGCGCTTCAGATGCATCTGGGTTATCCAGCAATGCAACCAATAAGTGCTCAACTGTCATCAGTTCATGATTACGTTCGCGCGCTAGCCGAAACGCATCGTTTAGCGTTAATTCAAGGGCTTTATTCAACATAGACCACTCCTTCCCAGACAACTCGGCTCATTCCTGCTCCATAGTACACAATAACGGATGCTGATTTTCCCGAGCGTATTGGTTTACCTGTACGACTTTAGTTTCGGCGATTTCCGCAGAATATACACCGCAAACGGCCTTCCCTTTATAATGCACCTGTAACATGGTGTCCGTGGCGCGCTCCTGATCCATCTTAAAAAATCTCATCAACACTTCAATCACAAAATCCATGGGCGTGTAGTCATCGTTATTAATGATGACTTTGTACATGGATGGTGGCTTGAGCTCCTGCTTTTCCTCTGTATCGCTAAGGTGCTGGTGGTCAAACTGACTCATTTATTAACAACCTGCCATAATAATAGTTTTAAATTTACCCGAAATGATAAAAAAACAACCAAAATATTAACAACGTAGGTTGTTTTTTAAACTTTAGGGCTTGACTAATCACTCACGTCACCTAGAGTTAAACATGGTGCTAAATCGGCGATTTTTCAAGCCACCGCACCTAATAATAATAAACTATCTGTTGCAGAAGAAGGATGTAGAAGTATGGCTACCGGAAAAGTCAAATGGTTCAATAATTCGAAAGGCTTCGGCTTTATCGAAAGCGAGGACCGCGAAGGTGATATTTTCGCTCACTATTCAACCATTGAGATGGAAGGCTATCGCACACTGAAAGCGGGACAACCCGTAGAGTTCGAACTCGAGGAAGGTCCCAAAGGTTTGCACGCCAACAACATTGTTCCCGGTCCTGCCGATAAATAATACCGGCTTAACCAAACAATTAAGTGCCTTTAAAACGCCGGCTTGTCCGGCGTTTTAATTCACTAAAACATCTTCTAACTATCTATACCAAAATAACGCCGTAATTGATCACGTAAATTCGGTGGCGTCCCGTTTATTGTCAACGTATCAGTGGCTGCATCGTAATGCACTCTCTCACCTAAGGCTGTGTGATCAAAGCCGACACTAACACCGCCCCCCTGCCCCTGAAACTTCACCAGCTTACGCAATGTCGACTTATCCGCCGGAAAATCATCAACTAATTCGCGTGAATTCTGTTCTGCAAAATCTTTAGAGAAGCTTTCAAAGCTTTTTTCTGCAGGATAGGCTTCTGCAAACTGCTCTGAGAGATCTTTAATTTTTACCGTATCGCCTTGCTTCCATTGGTCGTCACAGTATTCATAAGCGGCTTTGCTTAATGCTTGCCGTTGCTCATTCTCCAGCTCAGACTGCTTGGCATACTCTTGCACGGAATCAACCAGTTGTTGTGTATGAGCTTTTGAATTTAAGCGCTCGGTACAACCTAAAAAATCTAAAAAGAAATCAGAAACCTTGCGTCCGGCACGACCTTTAATAAAAGAAATGTATCTTTCACTTTCAGGAGACGTTTTCCATTCGGTTAAATCAATTCGTGCCGCTAACTGTACTTTTGTAATATCAAGTTGAGACGAGCGGTCAACAGCTAAGTCAGGGTTAATTGTGACCCCTTCCTTTACCGGTAGGAAACACACCAATAAATATTCAGTACTAATGTGCTGGTAACGAGTAACCAACAGGAAACCCGCTTCCAATAAGTTATAGTTTTGCAGCTCCTCTAAAAGTAACTTGGCAGACTGCTGACTGAATTCAACAAAGTCCAGTTGTCCGTCATACCAGTAGGTTAGCTGCTCAGGGAAAGGCCCCGGCTCGCCCTCTTCACCTTCTTTTATAAAGCTGGCATAACCTTTTGCAGGTTTGCTGGTATAGACATCCGTTAACTCAACTAATAAGTCATGTAACTGGTCATCTTCCGTTAACGCTGAGGGAGCCAGTCGCAAGCCGACCTGCCCGTCATTTTGGTAAAACTGGTGAATAATGCTTTCTTCTATCCGCAATTGCATAACGGGGACTATCCTTGCTGTTTTGCTGTGTTACTATACCGACATTGTAACACGGGACTGACGAACGATGGGAAAGTACCAACGTAGAGATAAAATTGCCCGATTAATAAGCTGGGGACATTGGTTTACCTTTGCCAATATCATTCTTTGCTTATTTATTGGCCTTTTATATATTGAGGCGGCTCCCAAGCCATCCAGTGCTATTGGCAACCTCTATATGCTGGTTAGCTGGATTGGCCACTTTGCATTTTTGCCCTTCGTTTTCTTTATCATTCTGATATTTCCATTCTGTCTGGTTGTCCCATACTCAAAGATACTTAGAGGTTTTGCCGCTTTAATCACCTCGTTCGGCCTGATAGCACTTATCGCCGATGCATTATTTTTCCGTCAATACGGTTATCATTTAAATACCTATTCTCTGGCGCAAATGACCCGGGACGCCGAAGCAGTGTTCACCGGAGCCAGTTTCGTTATTATTTCCGCCATTTTACTTGGCTTCCTGCTTATTGTCGGTATTCAGCTTCTGCTCGCTAATTTAGCCTGGAAGCGCCTCGATGATCTGCAAAATCGTAAAATTGGTGCCCCCGTAACAGCGGTTTTTGTTCTATGCTTTTTTGTTAGTCACAGCGTTCATGTGTGGGCTGATGCGGTGCTTTACGACCCCATTACGCAACAAGACGACATGTTCCCCTTGTCCTACCCGACAACGGCAAAAACCTTAATGGCGAAACACGGGGTAATAGACGTTGAAAGTTATCAGGCCAGACAGCAAATGCTCATGGCGACTGATCAGATCAAACTAAAATACCCTCAGCAGCCCCTGCTGTGTTCAAAAACCGACACACAGCAGTCAACCACTCTTGTACTCTTTGACCGGGCAAGTTCCGACATACAGCAGGTATTAGAGACTCTGGCAGCGAGACACCGGCTGGAGAAGC
>NZ_DFTS01000004.1:69199-69886 GCF_002383015.1 Idiomarina sp. UBA4206 | reverse complement strand
AAGCTGCAATTGCTGGCACACCCTAACCGCGAAGGTGGTCTGTTTCAGGTTCTGTATGGTCTGCCCGACTTTTATCAGGAATCTATTGAGCGTCAGCAACTCACTCCGGCGTATCTGAAGCCGCTGAATGACTTTAACTTTGATATTCGCTGGTATCATAGTCAGAACTGGGAAGATTCGCTTAGCCTGAGCCAGTTCAACAGTGATTGGCACAGCCAAAATCTCACAGAGTTTTCGGCCCGTAGTCAAAATCAACTGAATGTTGTTCTAATGACCGAAAGCGATATTTCAGCACTAGACAAGGTACTTCAGCAAACGGCAGGTCATCAGTTGCTGATAACATCCTTATCACCCGCACAAAGTGAAGAGTTGTTAGGGAATAAGCAGTTTGCACTTGAGAATATGCAAGTACCACTTTGGCAGCGTGACTACCAACTGGCTGATCAACCGATTGCCGGGCTAATGGACATTGTACCAACCATGCTGGAAAACCGAATTTCCTGCGCAGGCTCTCATAAAAATTATACAAATGGCGAAAGCTTGCAAACACTTAAACGCCGCTGGCCTTTAGTTGAAACCTACAGCCCTTACATTGTTATCTACGATGAAAAAGAGATTACGATTCTGGATAACAGCGGTCAGTTTAGCGTATACAGCAGCGACAAATTTGAATTGAAGAAACAAGCT
>NZ_DFTS01000004.1:68841-69043 GCF_002383015.1 Idiomarina sp. UBA4206 | reverse complement strand
AGAAGAAACAAGCCGAGCCACCGGTTCCTGTGCTGATTGACGCACTTAAAGACTTGAAGCGCTTTAGCAAAACGGAAGAAACCAATTAATTGATGAAAATAGCAGCAGTTGACTGCCCTAAACCGCGTTCGTGCTTGCTAATTCAGACCAATACAGTAACATAGCACTCCTCGGTCGGCGTGTAGCGCAGCCTGGTAGCGCA
>NZ_DFTS01000004.1:66061-68706 GCF_002383015.1 Idiomarina sp. UBA4206 | reverse complement strand
GTCGGAGGTTCAAATCCTCTCACGCCGACCAATTCTTCCTACTTTTATCAAACTCTTTTTAATTCCAGTCGGCTGGCAAGCTCAATTGCTCTTCTATTTCGGTTGTTACTCTCCAGTAACCTCCTCTGGCAGAACCTTTTCGAACTAACAGGCCCTGATCTTTCAGTTTTGAAATGTGTTTTTCCACCGCCCGCGAAGAAATATTCAACACCTCTGCCACTCTGGCCGCGCTCCAGTCAGGTTGTTCATTAAGTAGTCTAAGAACCATATTTCTTGTATTTACACCAGAATAAGCTCGCTTCTCCGAACCATTAACCGAACAAAACAACGAACTTTTAACCGAACCTTCGGCTTGCTGGAGAGTTAACGCATTAGCGGCATTACTCTCTTTTTTAGCAGTCGCTTTAGCTGTCTCGGATTTAACTGTGCGGGAAATTGTCTGCTGCATACAGCTCAGAACGAATTCAACCATCGGCACCTTGTCATTCTCTGCAATTGATCGTCTTAAGCAGTCAAGGTACTCATCTTTACTGGCTTTAAATGTCTCTTCAAAACTCAACCATGCAACGGCCGGATGCCAGTCCGCAAGAATGAGGCTAAACCAGAGCCTCCCGATACAAGCATTTGCCACAGAAAAAGGCTGGATAAACTCAAATTGCTGCAAAAATATCGCCGCTTTAAGCAATGGATGTTCGTCGCTTTGCTGCAGCCAGTTAAGCAGATCTCTGACCGACTTTCGGGCTTGCCCGGCCGGCGCAGTCATATGTACAAGTTTATTATTCTGATAAACGCCCATTCCGGTAGCACGATAGCTACCAGCACTTGGAGTGACACCTGCACAAACTAACTGATGAGCATTCTTTAAGTCAGCCTCTGAAGAAAAGCTCCACTGCGCCAACTGCGTATAAGCTTCATTTAAACGAATGTTCTGCAACAATTGTGATTGTTCTTCAATGCCGACCGAAGCAAATACTTTCAACGGCATTTGTTGAGACTGAAACTCTGCTAAGTCGCTACCCTCTGACTCTAACAAAGCCAGCCATCGTCCAAATTCAGTACTAATTTGCGCCACTAGGTTAACGCATCGACTGGTAATCAAATAATCTGGTGTTGCCATTATTCTTTTAGTAACCCAAGAGGTTACTCTCCGTTATTTGTTCTAATATTTGTATTATTCTGGTCGATACAACATCTATCAGCTTAACGCATATAATTGCGGTCGGGTAACTATTTGAGGTTCTCATGAATTTACAGAATAAACTCACTCTCAGCATGGCAATTGCGTTAACCACGTTACTTGTCATCGCTCTGGGAATATCAACCTTCATGATGCGCTCTTTAATTGAAGAGCGCGTAACCAAACAAGAACTCCCGGCCACACTGGGTGAAATTAGAGGGGAAATTGGCCAATTAATAGCGACTCCAATGTTAATTTCCCAGGAACTGGCTAATAACCAGTATTTAATTGACGCATTAAAGAATGGTGAGTCGCAAACCGATCAAAACGAAATTGTTAGCTACCTTAACCGCATTTACCAGCAGAGAAATGCCGTGGCAGCATTTACAGTCAGCGCCGAAAGTAACAACTATTACACCGCAGAAGGTCTATTTAAAACCGTTTCAGCTAACGAAGAAAGAGACCAGTGGTTTTTCGACTTTGTAGAAAGTAATACCGAGCAAGAACTTAATTTTGATGTTGATGAACAGTCTGGAATTCCCACTGTTTTTGTCAACGTTCGTATTCAGGATAACGGGCGCACTCTTGGCGTCGGTGGTATAGGGCAAAGCCTCGAAGCACTGCAAAATGCCATTGCCGATTTTAATGTGGGAGAAAACGGTATTGCTTACCTGGTAGATGCTGAGGGACGTATTCAAATTCGCCCTAGCATTAGTGATTTTCGACAGCTGTCATCGGAAGTCGGCAATAAAGTCGCGAATAAATTAATGAGTAATAATGAAGTAGAAATTGATTACACCAGCCAAAGTGGCGATGACCTCATTGTAGCCAGTACCAACCTGCCTAACAGTGACTGGCGAATTGTCATTGAACTGCCGGAAGATGAACTTTATTCAGGCCTGAACAATACCATTACGGCAATTGTTTTTATCAGTTTAGTCATTGGACTGGGCTTTGTAATTGCCAGTTGGTTTTATGCCCGCCGTATTGTTCGTCCTATTAAATATGTCGCTAATAGCCTCAACAGAATGTCCAATGAAGGCGGTGACTTGACTCAGCGTTTAGATATAGAGAGTAATGACGAGGTCGGTGACCTGGCGAAAGGCTTTAATGCTTTTATAGCCAACTTAGGCAGTATTATTACCCACGTTCGAAATACAGCCTACGAAGTTAATGAAAAAGTACAAACTATTGATAAGTCCATGCTGCAAATTGATGGTTTGTCTTCTGAACAGGAAAACAAAACCGACCAAGTTGCGGTGGCTATGAACGAAATGGAAACCACTGTCAGGGAAATAGCTGAAAACGCAAACCAGACGGCCAATCATGCCAGTGAGTCGCGAACGACCACCTCGCAGAATCAGGAGCAGTTGCAACTGGCCGTGGAGACCATGCAGGAACTATCAACTTCCATGCAAAGTGCCGCAAGCTCAGTTGAGCAGCTCGCCGATGAAGTAGCCAGCACTGT
>NZ_DFTS01000004.1:57936-65971 GCF_002383015.1 Idiomarina sp. UBA4206 | reverse complement strand
CAGCCGATGAAGTAGCCAGCATTGTTACAGTGATTGATACAATTCAGGGTATTTCCGAACAAACCAATTTGCTG
The DNA here is from genome assembly GCF_002383015.1 of Idiomarina sp. UBA4206. NCBI lineage: Bacteria > Pseudomonadati > Pseudomonadota > Gammaproteobacteria > Alteromonadales > Idiomarinaceae > Idiomarina > Idiomarina sp. UBA4206. The sequence goes on along the minus strand of NZ_DFTS01000004.1, from coordinate 65,897 downwards.
GCATTAAATGCAGCCATTGAATCAGCGCGCGCTGGTGAAGCGGGACGAGGCTTTGCTGTCGTCGCTGACGAGGTTCGTACCCTGTCTCAACGCACCAGCCAGTCAACCGAAGAAATACGGGAAAAAATTTCACGACTGCAAAAAGGGTCTAAGTCCGCCGTTTCAGCTATGGAAACCAACCGAACCCAAGCAGATAGCACCAGCGAGCGTATTCTGAACGCGAATCAAAAACTTAATGAGTTAGTTGTGCTCATACAGGAAACCGCAGATATGAGCACACAGATTGCCACCGCAACGGAAGAGCAGGCATCGGTCAGTCAGGACGTCGCTAAGAACATTCAGGCAATTGCCGATTTCTCCAGTCAGGTTTCAACGGCGGTTAAAGGCAGTCACAACGAGTGTGATCAAATGTCTGCACTCGCAGATAGCCTGCGCAACCAACTGGAGCAGTTTAAAACGTAATATCAGCAAATACCGATTGCAGCCGTGCTACCTCCCCATCATTCAGAGGTTGCATTGGCTGCTTCCCCCATATTGGAGCCGGCCAGGCAACATCCGTTTGAAAACGTGCAATGTGGTGCACATGCAACTGCGGAACCACATTGCCTAGCGCCGCAACATTCAGCTTGTCCGGTTGGTATTCTGCTTTTAACCAATGGCACAAAAAACGACTTTCTCTTAACAATTGCAGTTGGTCGTCTTCACTTAAATCAATTACTTCGCGCACATCGGCCACTTTCGGCACTAGCAAAAACCAGGGAAACTGTCCGTCATCCATTACCCTGACTTCACATAATGGCCAGTCAGCTAAATGGTAACTGTCTCTGGCTAATTCCGGAGCTATTGTGAATGACATAAAACCACCCTTATTTTTAAAGTGTTTGAAGAAACCGTTTAAACAGTGCGTTAGTCTGCTGCAGGCTGTCAACTAAACGATGGTCGTCATCAACGACGTGCAACTGCGAGTGAGTTCTTTTAGCGTAGCGCCAACTGTTTTCTACCGGGACAATATCATCGTTCCAGCCGTGGACAATTTCCGTTACGCAAGTTGGCGTTATTTTGTCAAAGTCGGCTTCACCACCTAAATAAAAGGCCGGCGCCATTAAAAACAAGCCTTTGCAATCAGGTGCTTCTGCTGCAACAGTCGCGACATAGCCTCCCATACTCGAACCAACGAGCACAAAAGGCTCTGGTATAGAGCGAATAGCTTGCTTCAAAGTGTCCACACGTTGGTCTGGATTATCAATACCCTGATAATCAATACTGCTCACTTCCATTCCCAAAGTTTCAGCTGTTTTTGCTAATACTTTGATCTTAGTCCCCCAGGGACCGCTTTCTTTACCGTGATTAAAAATAACCTGCATTTAACAATTGCCTATTTTTCGATGCTTAGATAAATTGGAATGAACGTTAATCATTTGATAACAAAGTTACCCCATATCATGACAGTAAAATTAGACAGCGTGAAACTGTTAATTTGTTTCTTATTATTGAGCGGCAGTGCAATTGCTCAAGAAGATGAGCTGTCCGCGCCCTTGATTTTTGGCGTCAATGAGTCTCCCCCCTTTCATATTACGCAGGGAGACCAAGTAAATAGCGGTTTTTGTGATGTTTTGGTTGAAACCATCAAGGCCGAACTGCCCGATACTGATCAGGTTATTCGTAAAATGCCACATGGTCGAATCCGAACCATTATGAAACGCGAAGGCAGCATGTGCTTTCCCTGCATGATAAACCGTACCAGCTACAACCCTAACTACTACTTTAGCAAAACCACACATTTGTACGCTCCTCACGGCATTATTACCCGCGCTTCTCTGGCTAAAGACATTACAGAGAGATACGGCAACCCTGTGTCACTTGAAAAGCTACTAGCCGAGTCTGAATTGCGTTTCGCTCAACCTGTTGGCCGCCGTTACGGTGATATTCAACACCTTATTGATGAGCATTTGGTGGGTACCAAACACCATAAACAAGTATATGGCGAACTTGCGTTATACAATTTACTTGCCATGATCCTTATTAACAGAGTTGATTTTACCATCGACTACGAAATGATGATTCAGTCATACCAACGGAACGCGGGAGCTCAAAAGAGTAAGGAAGCTCTTAGCTTTATTCCAATAAAAGAATATGAAGGCAAAGTCATTAGAGGAGCTGTCGGTTGCAGTAATAACGAATGGGGTAAGAACGCAACTCAATTGATTGATAAGGCCATTAATGACATCCGTCGTAATAAGGATTTTCAACAAAGCCTTGATTACTGGTTGGGTACGGACAGGCCTAAGTTAAACGAGCTAACAACCAAATGAGGGTAGACTCTATGAGTTTTCAAAAGCTAGTAACTGCTCTTTTTTTTACCCTGTTGCTTTGTCAAAACAGTCACGCTGCGTATGAAGAAGATATTATATGGGGAGTAAATTCATCGCCTCCTTTTCATATTTTTTATGGCGAATATAAAGACCTTGGCTTTTGTGACGCCTTAGTTACAGCGTTTCAGCGTCAACTCCCTGAGCTGTCCCACAAAATACGTAAGTTACCATCCCGTCGAATTACCATGCTCATGAGAAAGAATAAAAACCTGTGCTTTCCCTGCCTAATTAAAAAAACAAACTACAACTCGGAGTTTAGTTACACCGAAACAACTCATCTCTATCAGCCTCATGGCATTATTACTCGTGCATCCATCGCTTCTCGAATTATAAAAAACTATGGCCAGCCCGTTGTATTTTCACAGTTAGTGAAAGATCCGGATTTACGCTTTGCACAGCCCACTGAAAGGCGATACGGCCGATTACAGCCTGTTCTTGAAGAGCACCTGATTGATTCAGATAACTTTAGTTTCATTAGCGGCGATAATGCAAATGTTAACCTATTAACGATGATCGTGAACGAACGAATCGACTACACCATCGACTACAGCAGCATTATGACCTACTACAATGAAACTCAAAGTAAACGAAGTGAATTAGTATTCTTGCCAATCGCCGAGTACGACAATGAATTCATAGAAGGTGCAGTTGGTTGCAGCAATAATGAATGGGGCCGCAAGGCTGTCAACCAACTCAATCGAGTTATTCCTCAGATAAAAACCGACCCGGACTTCCAACGCGCTCTGGATAAGTGGATGGGAAATAACCGCCCCAGAACAAACTAAGCGAAACGGTTTTCTAAATACTGGTTAATATCGTCAGATTCGTACATCCACTGTACTTTATCACCCTCTTCAATTCGCAGGCATGGCACTTTAACGCGTCCGCCACCATTCAATAACGCATTGCGATGCTCATCGTTATTCTTTGCGTCTCGTAACTCAATGTTCAAATTAAGACGGGCTATTTCTTTGCGAACTTTCACACAAAACGGACACGCAGCAAACTGATACAAGGCAAGTGACTTGCACGCTTCGTCAACTTGCTTTTGCTCTTGTTCTGAGCGTTCTTTTCCCTTTGGCGTTGTTAATTTTTCAACCAATAACACTATGGGTGTCAAAACAAGTCGCAAACCCCGGAAAAAGTAACGAATAATAATTCTCATAAATACAACCAAATAGCTTGTTTAAGATGGCTCTATTCTAACGCGTTTAAAGCATCAGCGGCAATTTCAAAGGAGCGTAACCGGGCGTCATGATCAAACACATGACTGGTAAGAATAATTTCATCTATTCCGGTATCGTCAATAAACTGTTGCAGGTGTCGCTGAACCGTTTCCTTGGTACCTACTGCTGTATAAGTTAACGCATGGTTCGCGCCTGCCAGCTCATGCGGAGCCGCGACCGCTCTTATATCATCCACGGGGGCTTTTAGAGGACCCGGCATACCACGACGTAACGCAATAAACTGCTGTTGCATAGAACTCATCATTTTACGTGCTTCACTTTCATCATCTGCCGCAAAGACATTCATTGCCGCAGCCACGTAAGGTTTACTGAGGTAACGTGACGGTCGGAAATTATCACGGTAAGCTTTTAATGCATGTTGTAGATAATCTGGTGCAAAATGCGATGCAAAGGCGTATGGCAGACCTAAATGCGCCGCGAGCTGAGCACCAAATGTGCTTGAACCTAACAACCATACCGGAATTTTCTGTTGAAACCCGGGAACCGCTTTAATCGCATCCCTTTCCTGGGCTTCTTCCAAATACCCCAATAGCTCCTGGACATCGTTCGGGAACTGCTCGGCATCGTCCGGCTTACGCCTTAGCGCTCGTAAAGTACGACCGTCTGTTCCAGGTGCTCTGCCCAGACCAATATCCACACGGCCAGGGTACAACGCATCCAGCGTACCAAACTGTTCAGCCACCACAAAAGGTGCATGGTTAGGCAACATCACACCACCCGAGCCAATTCGAATTTTGTCGGTTTTACCAGCGACATAACCTAAAGCAACCGCGGTTGCGGCCGAAGCGATTCCGGTCATATTGTGATGCTCAGCCATCCAGAAGCGGTGGTACCCCCACCGCTCTGCATGCTGGGCTAAATCAGCAGAGTTACGCAATGATTCAGCCACTGACCCACCTTCCGTGACAGGCGCTAAATCAAGAACTGAATATTTCATAACAAATTACAGTTCTTGCTTGGTTGGACGAATGATCATTTCATTCACATCAACTTGCTGAGGTTGTTCAATAGCAAAAGTAATGGCACGAGCAATAGCAGCTGAATCAATTGCATCTGAATATAAATCGTCAGCCATTGCTTTCGCGTCTTTGTCGCTAATGTGGTCCGTCAGTTCTGTTGCTACAGCGCCGGGCGAAATATTCGTTGCACGAATTTCACCATTAGATTCCTGGCGAATGCCTTCAGAAATCGCTTTTACTGCAAACTTAGTTGCACAATATACCGTTCCGCCAGCAAAAACTTTCTGACCAGCCACCGATGATAAATTGATGATATGACCCACGTGCTGTTCACGCATGACCGGTAACACAGCGGCAACACCGTATAGAACACCTTTAATATTCACATCTATCATAGTGTCCCACTCGTCCACTTTCAGTGCATCGAGAGGCGCCAGCGGCATTAGTCCAGCGTTATTAATCAATACATCAATACGACCAAATTCAGCTTTAGTGTCATCTGCCAGTTTTTGAACTGCGACTTTGTCAGTCACATCAACTACTCGGTAAGCTGCCTGACCACCGTCCTTTTTAATTGACTCAGTCAATTCTTTTAAGCGATCTTCACGGCGCGCCGCTAACATCAGTTTTGCGCCTTTTTTAGCAAGCATACGAGCTGTTTCTTCACCTAAACCACTGCTTGCCCCTGTAATAATCACAACTTTATCTTGTACTTCTGACATAGCTTTACCTCCGGTTGACGCTATTGGTCCACTGCCCCTAACTGCTTTAAAATCATGTTTTCAAAGCGCAGCAGCGGCAGCATAGAACGTTGTACTTTGGCCCGCAGCAATGCCCCCTGCCAACCAGACAGGATAAAAGCGCCCATCTGTTCAGTGTCGACATCCTGCTTAATTTGCTGTGTTTCTTGCGCCGCTTTTAAACAATGCGCAATACGCAACTCCCAGTCAGAAAAAATATCGTCTAACCGTTCACGGAAGAGCGGGCTCTGCGAGGCCAATTCCTGCCCCAGATTGCCTATCAGACAACCCTTGGAAAAATCACACGACTTCATATCTTCAACTGAACAACGCAAGTACGAACGTAACCGATCGACCGGCTGTAAACTTTCGTTGCCCAGAGTTTCACTCATACGCGCTTCGTACTCTTCTGCGTATGTTTCAATGACCGCCAGACCAAAGTCGTTCTTACTTTTAAAGTAATGATAGAACGAGCCTTTTGGTACCTGCGCTTCACTCAAAATTTTGTTCAAGCCGGTGCTGCCGAAACCATGAATGGAAATCAGGTCAGCACCTATGGTGATGATGTGTTGTCGTGTATCGTTCTTTTTCATGCTTTTAATATTAGACCAGTCGTCTAGAACTTTCAAGGCAAGTCATAAATAAGCCCTCATAGAGCTTCAGCTATAGGCTCTGGCCATACCCCACACTGAACTTTGGCAATATGATCGCTTTGCAGTATTTGCATCACCACGCGAGACTGACCTATTCCCCCACCAATAGTTAAAGGCAGCTCGCCAGCCAAAAGTGACTGGTGCCAGGCTAACTGAAGCTTTTCCTCCTGGCGTCTTAAACGTAACTGTCGTTTTAACGCCTGCTGATCAACGCGTATTCCCATAGAGGACAACTCCAATGCGTCATTCAACCCCGGATGCCAGACAATAATATCGCCATTTAACCCCGTACTGCCCTGCTCATTAACAGAGCTCCAGTCATCGTAGTCTGGCGCGCGCGCATCATGAGCATGACCATGACTCAGTTCACCACCAATACCGACCAAAAACACAGCGCCGTATTGTTTTACAATTTTGCGTTCTCTCTGTTTAGCCGTGAGCTTCGGGTAGGCTTTCATTAACTCTTCCGTATGAACCACATGGATAGTTTCAGGCAGAACATTTTTAGCGTCATAGTTCTCAGCATACAGGCGCTCCGTTTCACGCAAAGCCGAGTAAATTTTCTCAACTGTCTGGGTTAAAAAGTTCAGTGAACGCTGCTCCTCTGTAATGACTTTTTCCCAGTCCCATTGATCAACATACACTGAGTGCACTGAACTCAAAGCTTCCTCATCAGGCCGCAGTGCCTTCATCTGTGTAACGATTCCTTCGCCAGCACTAAAGCCATAGCGACCTAAAGTGTAACGTTTCCATTTTGCTAAGGAGTGAACCACTTCGTAGCTTTTGTCCGGCACGGCTTTAACCTTGACCGAAACGGCTTGCTCCCAACCTGAAAGATCATCCTGAATACCACTACCATGCTCACTAAGTAATGGCGACTGCACCTCAATAAGCCCCAGTTGACTTTGTAGTTGCTGGGTAAAGCCGCTTTTTACAAATTGGATTTTCTCCTGCTGTAACCTGTACTTTGATTTCATAAACACTCCGAATCGTTAAACAAAAGAACTAAAAAACGATTCAATTAATACCTTTTTGACTTTTTTATTCAATATTGTTTAACAGAAATAGCTTTACTTAATAATTTCCGTTAATTTAAAGACACATTAATTATTGAAGCATTAATAAACGATGAAAAAATCAGCTGAAAATTATCAAATCGATGATCTGGACCGCTCAATACTTAACGCCTTAATGGAGGATGCGCGCACTCCTTATGCTGAGCTGGCCAAACGTTACAACGTCAGTCCGGCCACTATCCATGTTCGCGTTGAAAAGATGAAACGAGCCAAGATTATTGAAGGCACGCGTTTACAGGTTAACGCCAAACGCTTAGGCTACGATGTCTGTTGTTTCATCGGTATAACCTTAAAAAGCGCAGGTGACTACCCGGCAGCCATTGAGAAGCTGGAAAAGCTCGAAGAAGTTATTGAGGCTTACTACACCACCGGACAGTACAATGTTTTTATTAAGATCATGACACCGTCAATTAACCAGCTGCAGCACACGCTTATCAATCGAATTCAGGCTATTGATGAAATACAATCAACAGAAACGCTCATATCGTTACAGCAACCTATCAACAGAGACATACAGCCATGAGTCAGGACGTTAAATTAACTGAGTACAGTCACGGCGCCGGTTGTGGCTGCAAAATATCCCCACAAGTGCTATCGACCATATTACAAAGTAAGCTCGATATAGCACCCGATCCTAAACTGTTGGTGGGAAACAGCACCCGTGACGATGCCGCAGCTTATGACATGGGCAATGGCCAGGTTGTATTAAGTACCACCGACTTCTTTATGCCTATCTGTGATGACCCTTTCGACTTCGGCCGCATAGCTGCCACCAATGCCATTAGCGACATCTATGCCATGGGCGGTCAGCCCTTGATGGCTATCGCTATTTTCGGCTGGCCAATCAACAAACTGTCAGCAGAAGTCGCCCAACAGGTTATTGATGGTGGGAGACAAGCCTGCGCTGACGCGGG
>NZ_DFTS01000004.1:46783-57823 GCF_002383015.1 Idiomarina sp. UBA4206 | reverse complement strand
GGACACAGCATTGATGCGCCAGAGCCCATTTTTGGGTTAGCGGTAACGGGTCAGGTTGAAAAACAGAAACTCAAGCAAAACGATACGGCTCGCGATGGAGATGTATTAATGCTGACTAAGCCTTTAGGGGTTGGCATTTTGACGACCGCGCAAAAACAGAAAAAACTGTTACCCGAACATAGCGGAATTGCGATTGAAACCATGTGCCAAATGAACAAAATTGGTCCTGTTTTGGCCGATATTAAGGGCGTGAACGCAATCACTGATGTTACCGGCTTTGGTTTGGCCGGACATTTAATCGAGATGTCCGAAGGTGCAGACCTCTATGCAAAAATTCAGTTCGACAAGATCCCGACACTGCCTCACGTACACGACTACCTGAGTCAGGGATGTGTCCCCGGCGGTAGCTCGCGAAATTTTGATAGCTACGGTCAACATATAAGCCCGGTGCCGGAGCAACAGCGTAACCTCTTATGTGACCCACAAACGTCTGGTGGCTTACTCATCAGCGTGGCAAAGGAAGACGTTGAAGTCGTTTATCAAACTTGTCGCGAGCATAATCAGCTAATACAGGTTATTGGTGAGCTTTATTCTGCACAGTCACAAACATACCGGGTGGTCGTCGAATAAATGACCGGTAAATGGATAACTCACTCACAATTCGACGAGCTGTTTATTAACGATACGCCGTTGCTTGATTTAAGGGCGCCTTCAGAATTTAAAAAAGGCGCTTTTAGCACAGCCGTTAATTACCCGCTGATGACGGATGACGAACGGGCGAAAGTTGGCACTTGTTATAAACACCATGGCCAGAAAGCAGCAATTGAACTCGGCCATGCGCTGGTCAGCGGCGAGACTAAAAAACGTAGAGTGAATGTCTGGAAAGATTTTTTCAGTGTTCAACCTAAGGGTGTTATCTATTGCTTTCGCGGCGGTTTGCGCTCTGAAATAGTGCAACAATGGCTAATTGATGAAAACATACAACGCCCTCGTGTAAAAGGTGGTTACAAAGCTTTAAGACAGCATTTGATACAACGTACCGAGGAGCTTGTCTCGCAGTTTCACTGGATTGTAGTCAGTGGTCGCACCGGGTGCCAGAAAACCGAGTTTATTAAAGAAAAAGCCCACTCCATTGACTTAGAAGGTTTAGCGCATCACCGAGGTTCAGCGTTCGGCCGTTTTCCTGAACCTCAGCCGACCCAGATAGACTTTGAGAACCAGTTAGCTATTGAGCTTATTAAGTTAAAAGCACAAGGTGCAACGACCCTTTTCATTGAAGATGAAGGCAGCCATATAGGCTCGGTTTCTGTTCCCGAGTGCCTGCGTCTGGCAACTCAAAAAGCAGAGCGCTATCGTATTGAATCCACCGTTGAGCAACGTGTGGAAGTTATTTACCAGGAATACGTTGTTGAGGCGGAAAAACGTTACTCAGCAAGAGCGCAGTTTGAAAACTACCTGCTGGACAGTTTGGCCCGCACTCGCAAGCGATTGGGCGATCTCAGGTTTCGTCAACTTAGCGATACGTTGCAGCAGGCTCTGGGCAGCAACAGTAAAGAGCTGCACAAGCAATGGATAAAAGGACTACTGGTCGACTATTACGATCCCATGTACGACTATCAAATGAAAAAGAGATAAGCATCGCTAAAAATCTGCGACCTACCGAAAACAGCAGTTAATCTCCAACGCTTTTGTTATGGTGGAAAAATAATAACACCAAGGGGATCTATCTATGTTGAAGCGAATGTTAAGCCGTTTAACAGCGGCCGCATTGGTCATCGTTGCCCTGCCCTCTATGGCAGCAACAAAAGACCTTTCGTATTACCTACCACAGGATGTCAGTTACAACCCGGAAATTACTAAGCCAAAAGATGTTCTTGGTTACCAGGTTGGTGAGTGGCATGCACGTCCCGAACAAATCGTTAAGTATATGGAAGTTCTGGCCGAAGAGTCAGACCGTATTACACTGGAAGTTACCGGTCGTACGCATGAGCAACGTCCGTTATTGCTGCTTACGGTCACCTCAGAAGACAACCACGCCAATATTGACAATGTTCGCGAACGCCATTTAGCGGCAGCCGACCCTGACCGTGATGCTGATCCGGACAATACACCAGTAGTCATGTATATGGGTTACAGTATTCACGGCGATGAATCCAGTGGCAGTAACTCAGCGATATTATTCGCCTACTACCTTGCCGCTGCTGAAGGAGAAGCCGTTGACGCGCTTCTGAATGATTCTGTTATTCTGCTTGACCCCGCATTCAATCCTGATGGATTGGCGCGTTTTGCACAGTGGGCAAACCAGCACCGTAGCCAAAACCTGGTTGCCGATCCACAGCACCGTGAACACGTACAGCCGTTCACTCGTGGCCGGGTTAACCACTATTGGTTTGATATGAACCGTGACTGGTTGTTATTACAACACCCAGAGTCACGTGCACGAGTGGCTAACTTTCAAAAGTGGAAACCGAACGTTCTGACCGATTACCACGAAATGGGCACCAACAGCACCTATTTCTTCCAGCCTGGTATTCCGTCGCGCAAAAACCCGCTAACGCCGGATGAAAACGTTCGTTTAACAGAGATTTTAGCAGCAGAACACGCTGACTCTTTAGACGATATTGGCAGCCTTTATTACACCGAAGAATCGTTCGACGACTTTTATTACGGCAAAGGTTCAACCTATCCGGACATTCAGGGATCAGTCGGCATTTTATTTGAGCAGGCCTCCAGCCGTGGTCATTTGCAGGATTCGGTTAACGGTGAAGTCAGCTTCCCGTTTACTATCCGAAACCAGTTCGTAGCTTCGCTTAGCACCATTTATGGCACGCACAAGAACAAAAGTCGTTTTATTGAGTTTCAGGAACGGGCTTACGATGAAGGCCTTGAAGCCGCTAAAAAAGCGAACTTTGATGGTTACTTAATTGGTGACTCAAGTGACCCTTCACGCGTTGAAGGCTTGCTGGAAATTTTTAAGCAACACGATATTAAAGCTTACCGTGTCGAAAAAGACATTGAACAAAACGGTAAAGAGTTTAAAGCCGGAAGCAGTTACTACATACCACTGGCACAAGCGCAGTACGGTTTAATTCAGGGTATTTTCAGCACTCGTAAGAGCTTCCCTGACAATACCTTCTATGATGTATCTGGCTGGACGCTTCCGTTAGCCTTTAATGTGCCATTTGAAACACACCGTGGTCGCATCCAAATTGCTGACGCAGCCTGGGATGCTCCTGAGCGTAAGTCCTCGGCGCTTACCGACGCTTACGCCTACGCGTTTAACTGGGATGACTACCACGCTCCGGGTTTGCTCCAGGAGTTGTTAGAGCAGAATATTCACGTACGTCAAAGCACCAAGCCGTTTACTGTCGAGGCTCAACAAGGTCGTCAGGAGTTTTCTCCCGGCTCTGTCATTGTGCCTAAGGCTTACCAGGAGCGTGACTGGCGAGATGTTCAGCGTCGCCTGGCAACTGCAGCAAAAGAAAAAGGCGTTCACGTCACTTCTATAGAAACCGGGTTGACCCCAGAAGGTATTGATTTAGGTAGCCGCAATATTCAGCCAGTAGAAGAGCCCAGCGTCATGATGCTGACTGGTGCTGGTGTAAACCTCTACGAAGCTGGCGAAACCTGGTACTACCTGGACCGTCATGTGGGCATTCCACTTTCTATGATCGATACAGAGCGACTTTCACGCGCCGACCTAACTCGCTATAGCCATATCATTATGGTTGATGGCCGCTACGGTAACCTCGACAAAGCGTTACGCAAAAAGCTCAAGCAATGGGTTAGTCAGGGCGGCACAATAATTGGTCAACGTGGTGGTGCTGAATGGCTGGCAGAAAATAACCTTCTGCATACACGCTTCATCGAAGACTCCGTCTTTCAGGATGCCTTCGCTAAAGATCGTATGAGTTATGACGATCGCGATAGCTTCTATTCGGAACAACGAATTGCCGGTGCAATATTCTCCATGGAAGTCGACACTTCTCACCCACTCTTCTTTGGCTTCCCGCGTGAGCAAATGCCGGTATTTAAAAACTCGGTTGCTGCTATGGAAGAGCCTGAGTCTCCTTTTGTTTCAGTAGCTCGTTATTCAGAACAACCATTAATGAGTGGCTACACTGATGAACGGAACCGGGAAATTCTGAAAGGAAAAACCAACATTGCCGCTCATCGCTATGGTAGTGGACAGGTTATTGGTTTTGCCGACAACGTCAATTTCCGCGCCTACTTCTGGGGAACAGCGAAATTGCTGAGTAACGCTATTTACTTAGCGCCCCGCATTCAGGTTTACGCCGATAAGCTAGATGATAAAGCAGCAGCGGACGCAGCAGCAGAAGCTCACTAATCATCACTCCTGAAAAACTGAAAACTGCTAAGGTTTATACGCCTTAGCAGTTTTTTACATTTCTGAATACTAGTTATTCTCATAATCATGGTCTACCTTACTAATTGAAACTTCTCAAATAATTAGTGAGGTCACTATGTTACGTTGGGTTCTTATCTTTTTCGTCGTTGCAGTTATCGCAGCCATTTTAGGATTCGGTGGTATTGCTGGAGCAGCCGCTGAAATCGCTAAAATTATCTTCTTTATCTTCGTCGTTCTATTCGTAATTTCATTGGTTGTGCGCCTGCTTCAGGGGAACAAAAGGCTCTAAACGCTTTAAGCTTCTATAGATATTAGACATTGGTCGTATGCCATCGGTTATTGAATCTACGCTACAATAACCGATGGTACTTTACGTTATCTGTCTAACACCACAACAATGAGGCTTTGCCATGAACGCAATCGTAATGATGGTTCTGGGTTTAGGCGCTATGTTTCTCGGTTATGTTTTTTACTCAAAATTCATTGCTGAGAAAATTTTTAAGCTTGACCCAAACTTCAGAACACCAGCTCATGAATTAGAAGACGGCGTTGACTTCGTCCCTACCAATAAATATGTTCTTTGGGGTCACCACTTTACATCTGTAGCCGGCGCGGCGCCTATTATCGGCCCTGCTATCGCCGTTATTTGGGGCTGGGTTCCCGCCTTCCTATGGGTCATTTTCGGAACCATATTTTTTGCTGGCGTACATGATGCAGGTGCTATTTGGGCAAGCAACCGTAATAAAGCAAAGTCTATTGGTAATTTAACCGGCGACGTTGTCGGAAAACGCTCTCAAACCTTATTTATGATCGTGATATTCCTCGTGTTGCTGATGGTTAATGCCGTTTTCGCCACAGCAATATCAGGTCTGCTCATCAAGTTCTCGAGTTCTGTGGTTCCTGTTTGGGGAGCGATTTTCGTTGCACTTATTATCGGTCAGATAATCTTCCGTAAATGGATGGGTCTTGGTGCCATATCGATCATTGGTGTTTTAGCACTATATGCACTTATTTGGGCCGGTCCATCTTTCCCACTTCAGTTACCTGAAACCGTTATGGGAATCAGTGATAACGCCCAATGGGTACTTATCCTGTTTGGTTACGCTGCTATCGCCTCATTGTTACCTGTTTGGGTATTATTGCAGCCTCGTGATTATATTAATGGCCTGCAGTTATTTATTGGTCTTATTCTGCTTTACGGTGCAACTTTACTGCTCGCCCCGGAAATATCAGCTCCGGCCTTTAACAGCAACACCCCGGAAGGCACTCCTTCCATGGTGCCATTGTTGTTCGTCACCATAGCCTGTGGTGCTATTTCTGGTTTCCACGGGCTGGTAGCTTCAGGAACAACGTCCAAACAGCTGGATAAAGAAACCGATGCCCGCTTTGTTGGTTACTTTGGTGCTATTGGTGAGGGTTCTCTTTCGTTGGCAACCATTATTGCTGCGACAGCAGGTTTTGCTACGTTAGCCGACTGGGAAGCCGTCTATTCTTCCTTCGGTCAGGGCGGTGTAGCAGCTTTCGTTGAAGGTGGTGCCAATATCATTAGTCAGGGTCTGGGTCTGGACGTAGGTATTTCCGAGACTTTACTGACTGTCATGGCGGTGCTGTTCGCCGGTACGACCATGGATACCGGTCTGCGCTTACAACGTTATATTTTTCAGGAATGGGGCAACCTGTATAACATCAACTGGATGCAGAAAGCCCTTCCTGCAACTCTGTTAGCTGCAGGTAGCTGCTTATTACTGGCATTTGGTGCCGGTGGAGCGGACGGTACAGGGGGGTTAGTCATCTGGCCTCTGTTCGGTACCACAAACCAGTTACTGGCCGGTTTAACTTTATTGGTCATTACTGTCATGCTGGTACGCTTGGGTCGTCCTATGTACTACACCCTGTTACCCTTAATTTTCTTACTGATAATGACCGTATTCGCGCTTATCGTTCAGCTTAAAGGCTTCTACGATAGTGGCGACTGGTTCTTAATGGGTCTGGATTTAGTGGTACTGGTTGCGGCTATCTGGATTGCCCTTGAGGCCAGTGCCGGATTATCTAAAATCCGTAAAGAACAAAAGGCTCAGAAACAAGAATAAACAGGAGTAAGTAGCATGAACATTCAGTCCGTGCGCCGTTGGTTTAGTCGTGCAAGCGACTTAGCAAACGAGTTTTATAATGCGCCCTATCGCTCTGCTATTGCCCGTGCAAAGCGTGATGAAGACGACTTGTTCATGCTACTGGTTTTTTCTGAAATGATGGGCGTGCCGAATCCGGCCGCCTATTATACGCTGGAGCTACAACCACTAATGTTGGAACGCTTCCACGAGTGGCATCAACGCATGGGGATGGAACACTCACCTCTTGATCACTTCCGTTGCTGCTAATTTATAACCCGACCAGATACAGGGTTCATTTCTCATGTTGTTAAGCGATAAAAAAGTTTTGCTGATTGGCGGTAAAGGCGGCGTTGGTAAAACAACGGTTTCTTCGGCACTGGCGGTGCTGGCGGCTCGTCATGGCAAAAAGGTTTTGCTGGTCTCAACTGACCCCGCCCACAGTCTGGCTGATGTTTTTGATCAGCAAATCGGTGATCACAAAACGGTTGTACGCGAAAATTTAACCGCATTAGAAATCGATCCTGACCACGAAGTAAAGGCACATATCGATCGTGTCAGTTCACAGATGAAGCGCTTTACTAACCCTGATCTTTTTCCTGAAATTGAACGGCAGATGCGCTTAACACAGCAGTCGCCCGGAGCACAGGAAGCCGCTTTGCTGGAGAGAATTTGTGCCGTTATTGATGAGGCAGAAAAAGATTACGACTTACTCATTTTCGACACTGCCCCCACTGGCCATACATTACGCTTGCTAACTTTACCCGAAGCAATGGCAGCCTGGACTCAGGGCATGCTGCGTTCACAAAAGCGCTCTGAAAACTTAGATTCGGTATTGGATCATTTATCCCCTAAAGCGGGTAAAGACATAAATAACCCCATGTCCGATCCTAAAGACAACGCCAGCGATGGTATGACCGACCGCACTCGTGCAATTACCGAACAGTTGTTAAATCGGCAACGCTTGTTCCAGCGAACCCGCCGATTATTACAAGATGAAAATTACACCTCTATTTTCTTTGTTTTAACTCCCGAGCGGCTTCCTATTCAGGAAACGAACCGGGCGCTGCAGTCTCTAACCACTGAGAAGTTGCCTGTTGGCGGCGTTATCATTAACCGCATTTTGCCTGAACAAGCTGACGGAAGCTTTCTTGCAAAACGACGCACACAAGAAAAGTCTTATTTAGAAGACATAGCAAAGCGTTTTAACGCCTGGCCAAGTTACTCTCTTTATTTATTAGAGGAAGACATTCAGGGAGTCGCTGCTCTGGAAGCGTTTGCAGATAACCTGGAACAAGCCGGCTTTTCTTCTTAACTGCCACTTTTTTGTCATCGGTTTCTCTTATAATACGTATACAGTGTCATCATTGTTACTAAGGAGAGCACTATGCGCGCTGTAGGATATAAAAAATCACTTCCTGTAGAAGACTCAAACTCATTACTGGACATTACGGTTGATGACCCAAAGCCAGAGGAAAACGACTTACTCGTTAAAGTAAAAGCTATTGCAGTTAACCCCGTCGATACAAAAATTCGAATGCGAATGGCACCTGAATCCGGCCATAAAATTATAGGCTGGGACGCTGTTGGTGAAGTTATATCAATGGGTAATAAAGTGACAGGTTTTGAACCAGGAGACAGAGTCTGGTACGCAGGTGATTTAACCCGTCCAGGTTGTAATGCTCAAATGCAGGTCGTTGATTACCGAATTGCCGGTAAAGCGCCTGAAAACCTTGACGACTGTCAGGCAGCAGCCCTGCCTTTAACCAGCATTACCGCCTGGGAAATACTTTTCGACCGGTTGCAAATTGATAAAGCCTCTGCCCATAAAAAGAGAACCTTGTTGATCATCGGCGGTGCCGGTGGTGTTGGCTCCATCTTAATTCAACTTGCCGCTCAATTGACCGATGCTACGATTATAGCCACAGCCTCACGCGCAGAGTCTCAGCAATGGGTGAAAGCCTTAGGCGCAGACTATGTTATTAATCATTACGATGATTTAGCCGAACAAATTGAAAGCACGGGTTCAGATCCGGTAACGGATGTTGCCTGCCTGACGCATAGCGAGCAATACTTTACTCAGTGCATGAAGTTTATGGCGCCTCAAGGCCGCTTTTGCTTAATAGATGATCCTGCTGAAAATATTGATATTACATTAATGAAGCAAAAGAGCATCAGTCTTCACTGGGAGTTTATGTTTACCCGGTCTATGTTCAATACTGACGACATGATAAAGCAACAGGAGTTACTTAATCATATTTCTGAAATGGTCGAAAAAGGTCAAATACGCTCAACACTTGGTAAAACCTTTGGCGAAATGAATGCAGAAAATCTTCGCAAAGCACATGAAGCAATTGAAAGTCAGAAAACCATAGGAAAAATTGCATTAACTGTTGCCGAATAATTTTACAAACATACATGAATGTATGTATAATTCCGGAATGCTAATAAATTTATAGGCCAGAGGTAGGTTTAATGAACACGCGTTTTAGGTTTGTCCCAATTTTAGCAACGGGTATCCTGTTAACAGGAGCACTAGCCGCTTGCAGTGACCAACAGCAGCAACAGCAACAAGGCCAACAGCAAGCGGCCCAAGTAGAAGTGGTTACAATAACCCCTGAATCATTGAATCTAAGCGTTGATCTACCGGGTAGGACTGCCGCCTACCGCGTAGCACAGGTTCGGCCTCAGGTCAGTGGTGTCTTGCTTGATCGAACCTTTGAGGAAGGTACTTTTGTCGAAAAAGGACAACAGCTCTATCAAATTGATCCCGCCGTTTACAAAGCAGAATTAGCCAGTGCTGAAGCCGAGGTTGAGAGTGCTAAAGCCGTATTACGCAGCTCTGAGCTACGTTATAAACGTTTTCAGGAACTCCTCAATGAAAACGCCGTTAGCAGAGATGAATTTGATAGTGCAGAAGCCACTTTCTATCAAAATAAAGCGGCGGTTTCTTTAGCTGAAGCTCAGTTGAAGAATGCCCGTATTAATCTTGAATACACGAAAGTAAACGCCCCTATCAGTGGGATTATCGGTCGTTCAAACTTTACTGAAGGGGCATTGTTAACCGCCTCACAAGCCGACCCTCTGGTTACTATTAACCAACTAGACCCAATCTACGTCGATATTAATCAGTCCAGTAAACAGTTTATGAAATTACAGGCTGACATTAAGTCGGATCGTATTCAGGCCAACGACAAAGGAAACGCTCCAGTTCGGTTAAAATTGAATGGTCTCGATTACGACCAAAAAGGCGAATTACTCTTCTCAGAAGTTAGCGTTGACGAAGACACCGGTGCCATTTTACTTCGTGCGGTATTCCCTAACCCGGATAAGACGCTCTACCCTGGTATGTTCGTGCGCGCTGAAGTCAGCGAAGGCAGCATAAGTGACGCCATTCAGGTAC
Organism: Idiomarina sp. UBA4206; assembly: GCF_002383015.1. NCBI lineage: Bacteria > Pseudomonadati > Pseudomonadota > Gammaproteobacteria > Alteromonadales > Idiomarinaceae > Idiomarina > Idiomarina sp. UBA4206. Next base: position 47,943 of record NZ_DFTS01000004.1, on the reverse strand, counting down.
CGCAAAAAGCCGTTACCCGAGACCCACGTGGACGCCCTTATGTCATGCTGGTTAATGACGACAATACTGTCGAACAGCGAATGATTACAACGGAACGTGCCATCGACAACAAATGGCTGATCTCTGATGGCCTGAAAGAAGGAGACACTGTGATCATCTCAGGCTTACAAAAGATTCGTCCTGGCGATGAAGTCACTATCGATTCGTCAAACTCTGAACAGCAGCAGTAAGGGAAGTCAGTAATGGCCAAGTTTTTTATTAATCGCCCGATATTTGCATGGGTTATCGCACTGCTGACAATGATGGCCGGTGCCATCGCTATGATACAGCTGCCTATAGCTCAGTATCCAACCATTGCTCCGCCTGCTGTCGAGATTCAGGTGAGCTACCCTGGTGCTAACGCTGAAACGGTGTCTAACACAGTTACCAAAGTGATCGAACAGAACATGACAGGTATCGATAACCTGCTTTACTTCTCTTCACAAAGCAACTTTGGTAATGCAAGTATCAGCCTGACTTTTGCGTCAGGAACAGATCCGGATATTGCTCAGGTTCAGGTTCAGAATAAGCTGTCACAGGCAACTCCACAACTACCTCAGGAAGTACAAGCTCAGGGCATTACTGTCAGTAAATCCAGCAGTTCGTTCCTGATGGTTGCGGCGCTTGTTGCGACCGATGACCGCTACACACAAACCGACTTAAGTGACTATATTGCCTCGAATATTCAGGACCCTATAGCCCGTACAACCGGCGTTGGCAATGTTCAGTTATTTGGTGCGCCTTATGCTATGCGTATTTGGGTCGACCCTTCTGCGTTAGTTAATTACGGCATGACCATGGCCGATATAAAAGACGCTATCCGAGCACAAAATGCTCAAGTTGCGGCGGGTGAATTAGGCGGAACCCCGGCTGTTGACGGCCAACGTCTTAATTCGACAATTATTGCCCAAACCAGAATGTCTGACGCAGATCAATTTGAAAACATCACCTTAAAGGTTTTACCTGACGGTTCTCAGGTGCGTCTAAAAGATGTTGCAGAGGTCGAAAAAGGTGCTGAAAACTACTCCATTAAAGCAAATTACAACGGAAAGCCTGCCACGGGTCTCGCTATAAACTTGCAGACTGGTGCTAACGCGTTAGAAACTGCCGATGCTGTTAAA
>NZ_DFTS01000004.1:46138-46632 GCF_002383015.1 Idiomarina sp. UBA4206 | reverse complement strand
AACTGCCGATGCTGTTAAAGCCCGCATGGACGAACTTGAACAGTTTTTCCCGGATGGAATGGAATTAGTCACGGCTTATGACACTACACCCTTTATTAAGATTTCAATTTCAGAAGTTGCGCAGGTACTAATAGAGGCGATCATTCTGGTCTTCCTGTTAATGTTCGTTTTCCTGCAGAATTTACGGGCAACCCTAATTCCGACGCTGGCAATTCCAGTTGTTATTCTGGGCACTATGGGTGTCATGTCTTTGGCTGGCTTCTCAATTAACACCCTGACCATGTTCGGTATGGTACTTTCCATCGGTTTATTGGTTGATGATGCCATCGTCGTTGTTGAAAACGTTGAACGCTTAATGTCTGAAGAAGGTTTATCACCCAAACAGGCAACAATAAAATCGATGGGGCAAATTACCGGCGCACTGGTTGCCATCGGTGTGGTAATGGCAGCGGTATTCGCCCCCATGGCCTTCTTCCCGGGATCCACGGGTGCTG
>NZ_DFTS01000004.1:44609-46051 GCF_002383015.1 Idiomarina sp. UBA4206 | reverse complement strand
GACCATTATTACCTCTATGGGTCTATCGGTTCTTGTGGCGATAATTTTCTCACCGGCACTGTGCGCTACTTTACTTAAACCGGTTAAGCATGACAAAAACAGTGGCTGGGGACCGCTTGGATGGTTCAACCGTACCCTTGAGAAATGGACCGTCAAGTATACAAACTCCATTCATTCAATTTTACGCCGCACCATTCGCTTTGGCTTGCTGTATTTGGGTATTATTGGCGTGCTTGCCTACCTCTTTACTCAACTGCCATCATCTTTCTTACCAGACGAAGACCGTGGCGTATTTCTGACCCAAATGCAGTTACCGGTTGGTTCTACCATAGAACAATCGGTCAACACTATGGACAAAATTGAAGACTACTACCTGAACCAGGAAGATGCAGTGCAGTCCGTCTTCTCCGTTGTTGGGTTCAGTTTCTCAGGACGCAGTCAGGCTAACGGTATCGCTTTTGTTCGCTTAAAAGACTGGGATGAGCGTGACGAAAGCCAGAGCGTTGAAGCCGTTATTGGACGAGCTTTTGGTTTCTTTGCGACCATTAAAGAAGCCATGGTCTTTGCCTTTAACCTGCCACCAATTCCGGAACTCGGCGTTTCCAGCGGTTTTAATCTGTTTTTACAAGACCGGGGGAACCTGGGTCATGCCGGTTTGCTCGAAGCCCGTAACCAATTACTGGGTATGGCCGGACAAAACGATAAACTGGTTCAGGTACGCCCGAACGGACTTGAAGACGCTCCACAGCTGCGAATTGATATCGATTTTGAAAAAGCTCAGGCACAGGGGCTAACTATCGCAAGTATCAACGACACCTTGAGCACTGCCTGGGGCTCATCCTATGTGAATGACTTTATTGACCGGGGAAGGGTCAAAAAAGTGTACCTTCAGGGCGAAGCTGAATCTCGTATGCTGCCGCAGGATATTAACGACTGGTACGTACGAAATAACCAGGGCGACATGGTGCCATTCAGCTCCTTCTCCAGTTGGGAATGGACTTATGGTCCACAGCGAGTGGAGAGCTATAACGGCGTTTCTGCAATGGAGATCCAGGGGCAAGCTGCTCCGGGCGTTAGCACCGGTGAGGCGATGCTTGAAATGGAGCGAATGATCGAGCAACTGCCGCCGGGAATAGGCTTTGAGTGGACAGGTATTTCACTGCAAGAACGTCAATCCGGTGATTTCGCCCCAATTCTTTATAGCGTATCCCTGATTGTCGTATTCCTTTTCCTTGCGGCGCTTTACGAGAGTTGGTCGATACCTTTCTCTGTCATGCTCGTTGTACCTTTGGGAATTTTAGGCGCTGTTATCGCCGTCATGCTGCGGGGTATTTCTAACGATGTCTATTTCCAGGTTGGTCTGCTAACCACTGTTGGTGTATCGGCACGGAACGCGATACTCATCGTGGAGTTTGCCAAAGACTTACAGGAACAGGGCAAGG
>NZ_DFTS01000004.1:42585-44524 GCF_002383015.1 Idiomarina sp. UBA4206 | reverse complement strand
GGGCAAGGAGCTGTTAGAAGCTACTCTTGAAGCCGTGCGTTTACGTCTGCGCCCTATTCTTATGACATCTCTGGCCTTCGTATTCGGTGTTATGCCTCTGGCACTAAGTGATGGTGCCGGTGCTGCAAGCCGTAATGCCATCGGAACCAGTGTTATCGGCGGTATGATAGGCGGTACTGTGCTGGCAATCTTCTTTGTTCCACTGTTCTTTTATGTGGTACGACGAATTTTCCCGCCCAAACAACCTGAAGAGTAACAGAAACAAAAAAACCGGAGTTTGAACTCCGGTTTTTTTTGGAAGCTGAAAGCTATTTTTAAACAGCCTTTTTAAAGACCAACAACTTTTGACCTCTGTAACTCAATAAAAAGACCAACCCTTCCGCTAGCGGTTTGCCAATAAATGGTGTCAGCCCTATGTATCTAAACGCCTCTGTTAGCCCATAGTTAGCAGCGACCAGAACTACCGCTAAACATCCGTATTTTGTCGCATCCCACGCAATATGAGAACCTTGCTTGAATACCCACTGACGGTTTAAAGAAAAATTAAACACTCCGGAAATCACTCTGGCTAAAATAATCGACTCAAGCACTTGTCCTGAAAAAAAGTAAGCCGTCGCAAAAACCGAGTAATCAAGTCCGGCAGACAAAATACCAATACTGGCAAATTTTAAAAACTTTCGATAAATTTTTATGGAGTCGACAATGGGCCGATAATGACTGGTTTCATTGCCTTCCTCATAGACCGTGGTAATTTCCTGAGACTTTATCCGGTAACCATAACGTTTAGCGGATAAAAGCATCTCTAATTCAAACTCATAACCGCAGCTGTTGAAGTCAACAAGCTTTTCCAAAAAGCCGACAGGAACTCCCCGCAGTCCAGTTTGTGTGTCTTTAATATCCTGCCCTGTTACAAGCCTGAAAATAACACGGGTTAACTTATTACCCACTTTAGAACGCAAAGGAATGTCATTTTCATCAAAAGTTCGGCTACCCAGCCATAACTTATCCGGATACCCCTTTAGGCGTGTGCAAACAGCAAGTATGTCTTCAGCAAGATGTTGTCCGTCAGCGTCAGCAGTAACCGCTCCTGAACAACGTTCCTCTTGCTGCGACAAAATCCATCGAAAAGCGGTCCGTAATGCAGCACCTTTTCCCTGGTTTTCCTCATGCTCTAAAATGTGAATGCGGTGTCGGTTGGCAAGTTCCTGGAAAACGGATTTGGACTGACTACCATCATCAACAATGACAATTCCCAGAAAGTGGCTCCAGTCCGGGTCTTTCGCTGTGACCTCATCAACAAGCGTCAGCAAGTGATGGTCAGGGTCCAGCGCAGGAATAACTATATAAGGTTTTTTCATTCGAGCACTGGACCCTGTTTTTTAAGATTTTTTGTCCTGATCGTCTTTAACTTCGTATTCCCCGTCGATAACCGATCCGCCATCCTCTCGCCTATTCTCATAATGTTCTTGTTGTTTTTGATGTTGGCGTTGTTGTTCCTGGTAGTGCTCTTTGGCTTGTTTACGCATTCGCCAAACCTGTTTAATTGTGTGGCGCTGACGCCACATTACAGGAATTGCCAGCAGCAATAAAACTACCGCAATGACCATACCAAACGCCAGTCCAAGACCCACTAAAACCAGCAATAAAAAAAGGCCCAGCAAACGACTGAGCCAGTTACCGGAGGAACTTCCTCCGGTACGTGAACCTTGGTTGAAACGGACATAAACTTTATCTCGTTTATGAGTCATAACTGCTCCTAAAAAATGACTGCAAAGTTAAGACAACTTACGGCAGCGACCGTTCCTACAAGGTTATCTTAACGCTTATTTTCGCATATCTTCTGTTGCTTTACGCGCTGCCTCAAATTCATTTCCGGGTGCCCACTGAGGCCACTCGCGTGAATTTGCCAACTCGTTACCTATTGAGTAGAAGATAGATC
>NZ_DFTS01000004.1:42227-42552 GCF_002383015.1 Idiomarina sp. UBA4206 | reverse complement strand
ATAGACATATCCTGTTGAACACCGCGCAGGTCCCAATCTTCATTATACTCATCTGCTGGTTTGTGATAGGCGTCGCGATTAAAGATAGCACGTTGCTCTTCGGTCCATTCACGGCCTTTCTCGACGTGATCGTTTCCGCCTTTCGCATACAGCATAGGCACACCTCGTTTCGCCAAATTGAAATGATCTGAACGATAGAAAGAGCCAACTTCCGGAGTTGGTTCAGGTGCTACATAACGATCTTGGGCCTTTACGTAGCGTTTCAAGTAGTCTTCCATAGAAGAATTACCATAACCCACCACAACCATGTCTTTCATCGGGCCAT
>NZ_DFTS01000004.1:32532-42146 GCF_002383015.1 Idiomarina sp. UBA4206 | reverse complement strand
ACCATGTCTTTCATCGGGCCATAGACGTTCATAACGTCCATGTTAATACCACCAACCGCTTTGCCCAGCGGCAGCATGGGGTGAGTCGCGTACCAGTCAGAGCCCAATAAACCACTTTCTTCTGCACCTACAGCAGCAAAAACAATTGAGCGTTCAGGCTGAGGTCCTTTTGCAAACTGCTCTGCCATGGCCATTAGCGCGGCAGTACCTGAAGCATTATCCTGCGCTCCGTTATAGATAGGATCATCTTCACGGACAGGATCCGTTCCCAGGTGATCGTGGTGAGCCATATAAATAACGTGCTCTTCAGGATATTCAGAGCCCTCAATATAACCAATCACATTGTTGGTATCTAAATACTCAAATTTATTATTAACTGTTAATGACGCTTCAATATTCAATGGCTCTGGCTTAAACTCACCACTCAGCGCCAGCTCCCGCATTTGTTCCAGATCTTTACCGACGCTGGCAAAAAGTGCATTTGCGCTTTCCTCAGTTACCCAGCCTTCAATCGCCGAACGATCCATATTTTTGTTTTCACGTTTTAAGTCAAAACGCACTGGTGAGCCACCAGCCACAACGCCCCAACCGTAACCGGCAGGTCCTGTTTCGTGTATTACAAAGGCGGCTTCAGCCCCCTGCCGAGCAGCTTCCTCAAACTTATAAGTCCAACGGCCATAGTAGGTCATTGCGTTACCATTAAATAGCTCTGGGTCACCCGTTGCGTAGCCCGGGTCATTAACCAACATGACAACGGTCTTACCTTCAACGTCCAGTCCCTCATAGTCGTTCCAGTCATATTCAGGAGCAACAATACCGTATCCGACAAAAACAACATCGCTGTCTTCAACTTTCACTTCATCCACAACGCGAGGCGTCCAGGCCATCATCTCGGTGCGGTATTCCATAGACTCAGGAGCTGACTCACCACTGAAGTTTAAAGAAGTGACTTTGTACGGCATAAGCTTTACAAGTGGAACCGGCTGACGGTAGCTATCATTTTCTTCGTCATAAGGTTTCAGTCCCCATTCACGAAAGTGGCTTTCGATAAAACTCACCGTTTTTTCGCCGCCAGCAGATGCAGGAGCACGCCCTTCGAACTCATCAGAAGATAAGGTTTTCAAATAATCTCTGTAGTTAGGGTTAAAGGCTGAGTCCTGAATATCTGCAACAGCTTTATCGGTGTCATTATCTGACTGAGTGGCCGGTCCACAGGCTGCTAATACAGTCAAACTCAGCGCCCCCATTATGACGTACTTCATGGTCTCTCCTATTATTTACTTTTCGTTATTGTTATTTTCTTTTGCCGACTCGCAATTACCGTCCGGGCTTTTATTTAATTGATCACCCGTACGTATATCGTGCTCAGCAAAAAATCCCGCATTCACTTCAAGCACACTCCAGTAACGTTTACCCGGAGAATAGCTTCGACAGTTATTCGGATCGTTACTGCCACAAGGTCGCATCGTAAAAGTTTTTACAATACGACGATTTTTATCAAGGTATGCGATATCCAGTGGAATCAAAGTCTGGTACATCCAGAAACCGCTATAACCAGGCCTCTCCTGCCCATAACGAAACCACATGCCATTATATTTGCCCAGCGACTCCCGTTGCATCAATCCACGAGCATGCTGCTCTTGAGTATCGGCAAGCTCTACCGTTAAAGGTTGAGACAAGTCACCCAGGCAAACTTGAGTCGTATCAAATTCCTGAGGCTCAGGAACTTGCCACTGCTGCGCCTGAACGCAAAATGGCAGCATAAAAATTAAAGCGAAAAACACTCGGTAATTCATTCCATTACCCCTGTCATTATTCATTCCTTCGATTCTGTCCTATCCAACGGGAGATCGCAATTCAAACCTCAGCTGGAACACGACAATTGAGATACCTGTTCATTGGGCTTCGGGGGCCTGGCCCAGACACTGTCACTTAAAGCATCGTCAAACGGATTCATTAACGCCTGCGTATACTCTTCCAATAATGAATTATCACCAGCCTCTGACGCCTCTATTACACGCTGAGCATGATGCGTTCTCACAATAACCCAGGGGTTTACCTGCTTCATGACATCAATGTCAGTATAACCATTAATTGCTGATTGATACTCCTGCCACCAGCTTTCTCCACTTTGCTTAAGCAGTCCTTTCGGTGCGCCGGATTCAAGCGAATCAATTAAATCTCTGAACGAGAGCTGGTAATCCGCGTTATTGACTTCAAGCAAACTCAACCACCCCCCTATTAACGCCATTTTTTGTTCATCAGAAACAGCGGATAACCCCAGACGTTTGGTCATAAGATTAAGATACGCCTGGCGCAATTGAGTTTCATAATTATCAAGTGCGCTCTGTAACTCGTCAGGCTCTACAATGGGGCTCACTGCCTGAGCCAGTCTCTTCAAATTCCATAATCCAATGCCCGGTTGCTGAAAAAATCCGTAGCGCCCTCCGGCATCGGTATGATTGAAAATCTTTTCAGGTTTATAAGTATCTAAAAATGCATAAGGGCCAAAGTCAAAGGTTTCCCCGGCTATGCTCATATTGTCGGTGTTCATTACGCCATGAATAAATCCATACGCCTGCCATCCGGCTATCATCTCCGCTGTGCTTTTGACCACCTGAGCAAAGCCTTCAGCAACGCTGGCATCGGCTAACTGTGGCCAGACCGTTTCAATAGTGTCCTGCCACAGGCGTTTCATAGTATCTTCAAGGTTACGATGAAAACAGTGCTCAAAATGCCCGAAACGCACGTGAGTTGCCGCAGAGCGGGCCAAAATCGCTCCTGGCTCCAGACGTTCCCGCTGTATCTTTCCTTCAGTTGAAACTAACGCCAGTGCCCGAGTTGTCGGCACGCCCAGTGCGTAAAAGGCCTCACTTGCCAATAACTCACGCACAGAAGAGCGTAAAACAGCTCTGCCGTCCGCCCCTCTGCTGTATGGCGTTGGTCCTGCTCCTTTTACATGAATGTCCTGCAGCTTTTCACCAACAACAACCTGACCCAACAGTAGCCCCCGCCCGTCTCCTAAATAAGGATTAAAATGGCCAAACTGATGCCCGGCATACTTCTGAGCCACAGGCTCTACGCCCGGCCATGGCTCAAGGCCGCCCAGCCAATCGGCAAGTTTAGCCGGCGGCTTATCCCCTGCTGATAGTTCAGCCCATAACGGTTCGTTCAACCACAATAAGTTAGCCTTACCATCTGGCTTTATCGGTTGACTTGTTGTTATTTCGGGGAACTTACGAGCATAACGGTTATCAAAAACTATTGGCATACATCCTCCTGCTCATTAGATTGTTACACAGTCAGCGAGGCTTGCATAATTCATAATAAATCAGCTAAGGTCGCAGCGTTCGACCAAAGGCAGCAAAGGAAGCCGGATGCAACTGCACTCATTAAGACGTATTACCGCAATAGGTGGTGGTCATGGACTCGGTCGAGTTTTATCGACTCTGTCCTTTATGAAACATAAACTCGTAGGTATTGTCGCGACTACAGACAACGGCGGAGCTACTGGTTTATTGCGTGAATCGCAGCATTGCATTGCCTGGGGTGATATTCGTAATTGCCTGTCCCAACTGGTAGAGCAACCCCTTGCGGCTGAAGTACTCAATTACCGTTTTGACTGTACCTCCTCTCTTCATGGTCATAACTTCGGCAATTTGCTGCTCTATACACTGGATCAGCTCAGTGCCCGCCCTTTAGACGGTATTCAGCTTTTAAGTCGTCTATTGAATATCGACAACCGAATTTTACCTATGTCGGAATGCCCGACAGATCTTATAGCGACAACGGCGGACGGCATTCAGTGCCATGGCGAAATTCGTATTGATAAGCTTCCTGCCATGCCTCGAAAGCTGTCTCTATCAGGCACAGTTAAAGCCACTCCTGAAGCCATTCGCCATATACAGAATAGCCAGTTAATATTGCTGGGACCAGGCAGCTTCATGACGTCAGTTATGCCTCCGCTATTGGTTTCTGGTATACGCGACGCGCTGCTGACAACAAATGCGAAAGTCGTCTTTATTGATAACCTGGCGGATGAGAGCGGACCCGCTGGCGCAATGAGTCTCGCCGATAAAGTTTCATTTATTGAAAAACAGCTCGGTCAGCAAATTATCGATTTAGCGCTAAGCAATAAAAAAGAGAAAGACCTGAAGTTACCGGTTATTGGCGGCCTGGAAAGTGATAAAGATGTCCATTACCGCCATAACACCAGTAATTTATTGGCTAAACTGCAAGAGGCCAGCAAGCAGCTTTTAACAGAAAGTGCTTAACCGCCGTCAGCTGAAATCCGCGAAGCCACCGCTCCATGCTGGTCTTTATATTTAGCATCGTCTCGTTTGTTATAAGGTCTTGCGCAGGGACTGCTCAATTTCTCAAAGCTGATGGCACCAATTTTCATACCGGCTCTCAGAGCCAGAGGTAACTTTCCACTATTGTAAAATTCCAGCACTATTTGCCCTGACCAACCCGGGTCAATACGGTGCGCCGTTACGTGAACCATTAAACCTAAGCGTGCTAACGACGAACGTCCGTCCAGCCAGCCAACCATATCTGCGGGTAATGTAATTGATTCATGCGTTACGGCCAGGGCAAACTCGCCCGGGTGAATGAAGAAAGCCTGATCATCTTTTAGCACAATTTCATCACTCATGACTTCACGAATCGCCGCTTCAATGGCTTCACGTGAGCCACTGATATCGATAAAAGGTGCGGCATGATCCTGCAATACACGAAAATCGTTGCCTAAATGAATATCCAGTGTCACGCCTGAAATATTACTGGCTTGGGGTGCAGGTTCGACACCTATAATTCCGTCTTTCAAATGTTGTTCTATTTCAGTGTCGTTTAGGCGCATGGTTGATCTATCTCCGTGTTGTCGTTTAAGACCTTAAGGCCAGTACTATAACGAATTTTCCTGTTGATAATAGAGGTTTGCCGCAACTTGTTGTGCAGAATTAAAAATTAACTGACTTAACGGGTGTTGTGGCTGTGCTATTAACAAGGGTGTATCACCATCAAGACTTTCTCTTAGCTCACTATTTAAAGGCCACTGGCCGAGTAGCGGCAAGTGATGCTCTGTTGCCATGTCCGCTCCCCCATTTTTGCCAAAAACCGGATCTTCATGCCCGCAGGCCGGACATTGGTAATAGCTCATGTTTTCCAATATACCCACTAATGGAATATTCAGTTTTTTAAACATGGCCACACCTTTTTCTGCGTCTTTCAACGCTACCGTTTGCGGGGTTGTCACCACAACCGCCCCGGTAACCGGCAGTTTCTGAGCCATGGTCAGTTGAATATCGCCAGTGCCGGGTGGCATATCGACAATAAGATAGTCCAATGCCGGCCAGGCAGTATCTTTGTAGAGTTGCTGCAACGCACCACTGGCCATTGGCCCACGCCAAATTGTCGCGTCTTTATCATCGACTAAGTAACCCAGCGAATGCACATGGAGGCCGTGTCGTTGCAGTGGCTGCATTTTATTGTTTTTTGTCAGCTCCATATCGCCGTGCCTTCCACCTAACATGGTAGGAATCGACGGGCCATAAATGTCGGCATCAAGCAGGCCAACACTAGCACCAAGCTCAGATAAGGCCAAAGCCAGGTTAACACTTACCGATGACTTACCAACGCCGCCCTTACCGGAAGAGACGACAATGACATTTCCAGTCGTTAGCGGTAACTCTGGTTGAGAATTTTTTAACTTTTTGATGTGACAGTTAAGTTGCCATTCAAACTCCCCCAACTCGGCATCATTCTGAATAGCCTGAAGTAAACTTTCGCCGGCAACAAAAGGTAAGTTCAGGACCCGCTCTTTACCTGAACCGGTCACCCAGTTCTCAGGAATACCATTCGGCAATAAGGGGTGAGTAAAATCTGTCATCATCAACCTCAAGGATCTGTGTATCAGGCAAGAGCTATGCTAACATGAGCGGCATAAAACTTTGGGTTTAGATTCGATTAATCAACGAAACGGAAGCAGATTTTCGCATGAGCCAATCCGCACGTAAAATACTGGTTACTAACGCACTACCATACGCTAACGGACCTATCCATATTGGTCACATGTTAGGTTATATTCAGGCCGATATCTGGGTACGCTTTCAAAAGCTACGCGGTAACGAGTGCCACTTCGTCTGTGCAGACGATGCACACGGCACCCCAATAATGCTGAAAGCTCAACAGCTTGGAATAACGCCGGAGCAAATGATTGGCGACATGCAACGCTCGCATGAATCAGACTTTAGCGACTTTTTGGTCGGCTTCGATCACTATTACAGCACACACAGTGATGAGAACCGTGAGCTGGCTGAAACCATTTATACGCGCCTTGATAAAGCCGGTCATATCAAAACAGAAGTCATTGAACAGCTGTATGACCCGCAAAAAGAAATGTTTCTTCCCGATCGTTTCGTTAAAGGTGAATGTCCCGACTGTGGTGCCGAAGACCAATACGGAGACAACTGTGATGTCTGTGGAGCAACTTATGCGCCGACCGACCTGAAGAATCCAAAGTCAGTCGTCTCTGGTGCTGAGCCGCAACTGCGTGAATCAGAACACTACTTTTTTGACCTGCCGGCATTTGGTGACATGTTAAAAAGCTGGACCCGTTCAGGCTCACTGCAAAATGAAATGGCGAACAAGCTGAACGAGTGGTTCGAGCAAGGCTTACAGCGCTGGGATATTTCCCGCGATGCTCCCTACTTCGGTTTCAAAATTCCGGGCACAGAAAACAAATACTTCTACGTCTGGCTAGACGCTCCAATAGGTTACATGAGCAGCTTTAAAAACTACTGCACAACCACAGGCAAAGCCGACTGGGATACCTATTGGCAAGCTGACAGTGAAGCAGAGCTTTATCATTTTATTGGTAAGGATATTATCTACTTCCACAGCTTATTCTGGCCTGCCATGCTTAAAGGCGCAAACTTCCGCCAGCCAACCAATGTGTGGGCGCATGGTTTTATCACAGTTAACGGCACTAAGATGTCCAAGTCTAAGGGCACTTTTATTAAGGCTCGTACTTACCTAGAGCATCTTGACCCGGAATATCTGCGTTATTACTTCGCCGCAAAATTAACCAGTCGTATTGATGATTTGGATTTAAACCTGACGGATTTCACTCAACGAGTGAACTCTGATCTCGTCGGTAAAGTCATTAATATCGCCAGCCGCTGCGCCGGTTTCATTCAGAAGAAATTTGACGGAAAGTTGTCTGCCAATATTGCTGACTCAACACTGCTAAAAGATTTTCAGATCGCCGGTGATGATATTGCTGTCCTTTACGAAAAACGCGAATTTTCCCGTGCTATGCGCGACATTATGGCATTAGCGGATCGTGCCAATCAGTATATTGCTGATAAAGAACCCTGGCAGTTAATTAAACAGGAAGGCAGCGAGCAGGAAGTTCATGAAATCTGCTCTTTAGGGATCAACTTGTTCCGCGTGTTAATGGTTTACCTTGCGCCGGTAGTTCCTAAGTTGACTGAAGAAGTACAACACTTTTTAAACGATACTTTTACCTGGGAAAGTCACAAAATAGCTTTGACCGACCATCCTATTAATAAATTTAAAGCGCTCATGCAGCGTGTTGAAATGGACGACGTAAACGCCATGATTGAAGCATCAAAAGAAGAGCAAGCATCGCAAGCGCCAGTGACTGAAGTTAATGATGAGCTCAAAAAAGAGCCAATTGCCGATGAAATTAACTTTGATGATTTTGCTAAAGTTGACTTAAGGGTTGCTCTTATTGCCAATGCTGAGCACGTTGAAGGTGCTGATAAACTATTGAAACTGACGCTGGATCTGGGTGGTGAAACTCGACAGGTTTTCGCCGGTATTAAATCAGCTTACGAGCCAGAAGCTCTGAAAGGCCAACTGACTGTTATGGTCGCCAATCTGGCTCCCCGTAAAATGCGCTTTGGTCTATCCGAAGGCATGGTGCTTGCAGCTGGTCCGGGTAAAGATGAAATCTATATTCTGAACCCGCATGATGGCGCAAAACCAGGCATGAGAGTTATGTAATAACCAGGCTGTCAATCCATTGAAATAATACGACAGCCTACAAGAGAGTCTCCGCTGTTGTCGTCCAGTCGCTGGCTGCGAACGACTTCAGCGTTGATTTTTAAAGGCGCAACTGGGCCCGAAGACGAAATTTCAACAAAGACTTTATCGCCAACCTCGAGATTAGCCGACAGCTGAAGTGACAACCCCTCTGCACTCAAATCAAGACAAACGCCTTCGAGTACTTTTTTATTCTCACCCTCTGCCAAAGTAACTTTCGCATCCGCATTGACAGCCATCCGCATAAAATTCCGGTTTTCCTGCGATTCCAGCATGTTGCCCTCAACTTTGTTTAAAAAGTGTAAATCTTACTTCAGTTTTAGCACGGTCTGGCCGATAAAAAAATAGTATCGGATAACAAGGAACCGTCATCATGGTAGAAGCAAAATTTTCAATTGGTCAACTCATCACCCACAGTCTTTATGGTTATCGTGGTGTGATCATTGATGCTGACCCCTGCTTCACATTATCTGACAGTTGGTATGACAAAATGGCGACCTCTAAACCGGCAAAAAATCAGCCTTGGTACCATATTCTAGTGAACAACTCGTCAATCCAAACCTATGTCAGTGAAAGCAGTCTGGAAGCTGACTTTTCAGAACAAGAAATTCAGCACCCTATGGTGGACCTTTTATTTTCCGGGAAATCTGCCAGCCAATATAAGTTGTCTGAAAATCTTAACTAAATTTGCCGATGCCCACTGCTATAGTTACCATAGACTAAAATAGCGTAATAAGGGCAAGGTAATGGCAGAAGAGACAATTTTTACGAAAATTATTAACCGTGAAATTCCTGCGGATATTATCTACGAAGACGATCAGGCGCTTGCGTTTAAAGACATCAACCCGCAAGCACCTTTCCACTGTTTAGTAATTCCTAAAACCCCTATTGCTACAGCTAACGACATTAATGAAGACAATGCCGCATTGGTGGGACACCTTTATGTTGTAGCCGCTAAGTTGGCTGCTGAGCATGGTTTTGCAGAAGACGGGTACCGGCTTGTGATGAACTGTAACGAATACGGCGGCCAAACCGTATACCACATTCACCTGCACGTTTTAGCAGGAAAGCAAATGGGCTGGCCACCTTATACCGATAAAAAGAAGCAGGGCTAAGCCGTTATGGGCGGTATCTGGCGTCGAGGATTTTATCGACAACCCAGCTGCCGTCCTGTTGAATCAGAACCACATCGCGACTGTCTTTAATATTATCGCCTTCGTAAGTTCCTTCAAAAATAACCGTTGCTCGTAGCTCATTTGAATCGTTCAAATAATCGGTAAGCGAATCACTGACAACTTCAATTTCAACGGTATCGAAATAACGTCCAAGCACATAACGCTGAACCTGACTGACAGCTCCGTAATGCGTAATTAGGTCAGCCAGTCGTTTCGACGAAAGCTTTTTCGCCTGTTCCAAGTCTTCTTGTTCGTACACCGCCTTATAAAATCCGCTGATCACTTCAGCAGGTTTCGCAGATGCATAGTCGTCGGGCTGTTCGTCACCGCTACAAGCGGAGATAACGGTTACGACCAGAGCTAAAAAAACTT
>NZ_DFTS01000004.1:31146-32451 GCF_002383015.1 Idiomarina sp. UBA4206 | reverse complement strand
CAGAGCTAAAAAAACTCCTCGTAATAGTGCCATGATACTCTATTCTCCTTTTGCCACGCCTTCACGGCGCGGATCAGCGCCACCCACCAAAGTGCCGTCTGAATTAATAGTAATTCCATGTAAACCGCTGTTTAAGTCGATGACTCTGACATCATGCTTTCGCTTCTCTAAAGCCGCTTTGAGTTCGCTGATATCCCGTCCTTTCTCCAGAGAGGTGTAGTCATTACGGTTGGTTACATGACCAAGGTTAATCGCTTCCTGCACGTTGAGGTTCCAGTCCAGCATACCCACTAACGTTTGAGTAACGTAGTTAATAATTCTGCTTCCACCGGGCGAGCCAATAGCATGTATAAGCTGCTGCCCTTCTTTATCAAGAACCACAGTCGGCGCCATTGAGCTACGAGGCCGCTTGCCAGGTTCCACACGGTTCGCAAACTTCTCTTTACCATCACCCGGCGCCAGAGAAAAGTCCGTTAATTGATTATTGAGCAGAAAGCCACCAGCCATAACAGTGGAACCGAATCCCATTTCAATACTGGTGGTCATGGAAACCACGTTACCTTCAGCATCGACAATAGAAATGTGGCTGGTATTAGGCAGCTCGTAGGCAATATCTTGCTCGTACGCGGGCTGCAGTTGAACACCCGGCTTGGCTTTCCCCATATCGTCTTTCTTTATGGTTTCTGCCCGGCTCGATAAATAAGCTTTATCCAACATAGCCTCGATCGGAATCTCAACAAAATCAGGATCAGCTATCCACTGGTTTCTGTCGGCATAAGCTAAACGCGATGCCTGAGTGAACCAATGCACAAATTCTTCAGAATTTGGTTTCAGTTTACCTAGCTCAAAATTCTCCAGTACGCCCAATGTCTGCAGCGTTGTTATTCCTCCCGAGCTAGGCGGCCCCATACCGCAAACCTGATATTCACGGTAATCATTACATACCGGTTCGCGCAGTTTTGCGCTGTATTGACTCAGGTCTTCAAGGCTCAACACACCAGGTTCAATAGCACTGTTCTGCACGGCCTTAACAATTTTCTCGGCTAATTCGCCCTCATAGAAGGCATCAGCCCCCTGCTCAGCAATCAAACTAAGGCTCTTTGCATACTCAGGATTTTTCAGTGTGTCTCCAGCTTTTAAGGCGTTACCATTAGGGAAGAAATAGCTGCTGGCCACCGGCATTTTCTTAACACCGGGGTTAATCTCCATTTCCACTAACTTAGCGAGCCTTGGCGACACTTCAAACCCCGCTTCTGCCAACTCAACGGTTTCACTAAAGAGTGAAGACCAGTCTGACTTACCCCA
>NZ_DFTS01000004.1:19605-31120 GCF_002383015.1 Idiomarina sp. UBA4206 | reverse complement strand
CCAGCGTTCATGAGCCAGCTCCAGTCCGCGAAGAACACCGGGAGTCCCTACTGAGCGACCGCCAACGACAGCCTCTATCCATTTGGGTGGATTACCCTTGTCGTCCAGGAAGAGTTCCTCTGTAGCAGCCTGAGGTGCAGTCTCACGCGCATCAATGGTATAAAGCTTGTTTTCGTTGTTATCCCAATAGAGAATAAAAGCGCCGCCACCAATACCTGAAGACTGAGGCTCAACTAATCCCAGCATTGACTGAACTGCTACAGCCGCATCCACGGCAGAGCCGCCTTTTTCTAATACATGATACCCGGCTTCAACTGCATGTTTATTTGCGGCAGCAACCATGTACTTATTGGCGGTCGCAGCGGTTTTCTCGGAAAAACCAGTAGCCGCTTCCGGTTCACGTACTTCTTGTTCAGTACCAGGGCTACAGGCAGATAAAACGCCTGCGGCTATTAAACCAGGGAGCCAGAACTTCATAAGGCCTCATTCATATTAGGAACAATTTGCCCTATCATACGAACCAGAAACCAATGACGCAACGAAAAGGAAAGTAAATGGAGAGGTTTAACCAATATTGGGCAGGGCTCATTCTGGTTCTGCTACTATCGGTTTTTCTGCAATTGATGCCTCACTGGCATGCGACACTGAGCTTTAACTCAAGTACTGTCATGTCCGAGGGTTGGCCACTCATTACGACCCATTTTATTCATCTTGACTGGTGGCATGCCTTATTCAATTTTATTGGCTTAACACTTATTGTTCTAATTTGGCGGGAATACTGGACCACCCGCTGGTTAATTAATGCGTTATTGCTCAGTGGCACTGCAACTGCTTTATTGCTCTGGCTGGCTCCATTGAACCTTAGCTTTGTTGGTTTATCAGGAGTACTCCATGGCTTACTGGCTTACTGTTTAATAAAGGACACTCGTTCAGGTAAAAAATGGATGTGGCTAATATTGATAGCACTGGTTGCCAAAGTCATTGCTGAACTCCTGGGCTGGCGACCTACCCATTTTGTCGGAGAGCACGTTAGCTATATTCACGCAGCGGGTTTAGTAAGTTCTTTATTGCTGTACAAACTAGAACGGCGCCGCATTAGCGACGCCGTTAGTCGGGATGAGTAAAACCGACAAGTTTACTTTAAGTTTTCCTCAAACAATTTAAATATCCGACGGTATTCGTTCAGCCAGCTTTCTGGCTGGCGGAAACCGTGCGGCTCTACCGGGTAAATTGCCGTTTCCCAGTCTTCTTTCTTCAACTCAATCAACCGCTGAACAAGGCGAACACTGTCCTGGAAGAAAACATTGTCATCAATCATGGGTGAATTGATTAACAAGGCATCCTCTAAGCCTTCAGCAAAATAGATGGGTGAACTGCGACGGTACGCAATTGCATCATCCTGTGGCAAGTTCAAGATATTAGACGTATAGCCTGTGTTGTAATGAGCCCAGTCTGTAACAGGACGCAGCGCCGAGCCCGCTTCAAATAATCCGGGTTCGTTAAACAAAGCCATAAAAGTCAGGAAGCCACCGTAAGAACCGCCATAAGTTCCTAATTTGTCACCATCAACGTTCAGGTCACTTTCTAAGTAACTTGCAACATCGACCAGATCTTCAACTTCCGGCGTGCCCATTTGACGGTAAATAGCGGTGCGCCAGTCGCGTCCATAACCTTTTGAGCCACGGTAATCGAGGTCAGCAACCACGTAACCGTGCTTATTCAACAAACTATGGAACATGAACTCACGGAAATACCCTGACCAGCCCATGTGCGCATTTTGCAAATAGCCAGCACCGTGTATGAACACAACCGCAGGATATTCTTCAGCCCGGTTTTCATCAAAGCCTTCTGGTTTATAGATGCGGGTATAAATAGGCTCGTCAACATGAGAGGAATCCACCCCCACCAACTCAGGAGCCGTCCAGTCAATACTTAAAAACTTCTCCGAAACCGTATGAGTCAAACGCTCTGCTGTTCCAGAAGCATTGACAGACTTATGGTATAGCTCTGGTGGCATTAACGGCGTTGAATGCGTCAGCAATAACTCATCATCTTCAGGGCTGAGCTCAAAGGCTGTCATACCATCAAGGTCCGTCAGCGCTTCCGGGTCACCACTACCATCAGTCTTCACCCGGTACACTTCATAGATACCCGGGTGCTCGATGTTTGCCTGAAAGTATAAGTAATCGCCATTACTGCTTAAGTCTGCATCTTCAACGACATAACTTCCGTCAGTCAATTGACGCGTGCTGCCGTCAAGCGGTTTAACATACAAGTGCGAATAACCATCGGCCTCTGACATGAACCACAACTCATCGCTGTCTAACCAGCCGAATTCGTTATGAGTGTAGTTGATCCAGGCGTCATCGTGTAAACGGTCTTGAGAAACCAGTTTTCTACCGGCGGTGTCTACCGTTGCAAGCCAGCGATCTTTGTTGTCCCAGGCTTCCAGCATAACCGCAACTTCAGTGCCCTCTTCATTCCACTGAATAGCGCCGTTTTCCCAGCCCCAGTCAGCCATTAGCGTAATTGGGCGAGGTTTCTCTTCCGACTTATAGGTTTCACCACGAGCTTCATGGTTTTCACGTTTAACTTCTGCCAGAACATCTTCATTCCAGCCCGGTAAGGTGTTGTAGGTTAGCGTCGACTGGCTGCCGTCGCTTAAATTAAGTAAAACCAATTGGTGTTCAACCGGTTTTGCATCGGCCACACGACGACGCACATTTTCGCTTTTTACACGGCCATCTTCGCTAATGTAATTCGGCATAATATCGCCTTCGTCACGCCAGCTTTGCGGCTCGGTAATGGCTATCAGCATGAAATCGCCTTTTGGCGATAAGCTTGCAGAAACCAGTTCCTTATCCTTTGGCAAATAGAACGGCTCCGGCGCCAATGTCGAATTTCGGTTTTGTAACTCAGAACGCTGAGCAAAACGCTCTTCAGACGCTTTTCGTTCTTTCTGCACGTACTGAATTAACTGTTGTTCTTCACGGGCCAGGTAATCCTTCGGCTCTTCATTCGCTTTCGGCTTTTCCTGAAAGGCCAAAGCAGCGACCTGACGGCTTAAACCTGAGTTCACATCAATAATGAAGAAGTTATTACCCTGCTGGTAACTCAGTTGTCCATTTGCCATAGGCTGAAGGTTGTGCTGCCTGGCGTCGTCACGTGTCAACTGGCGAACCGTACCATCATTAAAGCGAACAAAAACATTGCCTTCAAAGGTATAGGCTAAAAAGCTGCCATCCGCTGCATGAACCTTTTCATCTGCCACGTACTGGTGCAGGTTTTCTACAGCAACTTTCTGCGGTTCTCCAGCCCCATTTTCCAGCATCATTAGGTCACGAATATCACTACCTTCGCGCTTCTGGTAAAACAGAATGTCTTCACCGTCCATGCTCCAGAAAGCCTGTTCAGGGAATCTCCCCATCCAGTCTGGATCAGCCATAATTTGTTCCATAGTCAATTCAGCCGTTCCTTGCGCATTGGCAAGTGAGTTGGCTTGTATGGTCGGTGTGCTTCTCTGCGTATCAGCAGTGGTCGTGCCTTGTGGGGAGGTTGATGCGCAAGAGGCGACAAACAATGTCGCCCCAATGGCCATCACCAGACGTGATTTCACCATATTATTTTTCCTTTTTAGGATCCGCTGGATTATTGTGCATCCGCTTGATTTTCAGGCCGAGCCTGTTGCACCGCGTCAAGCGCTTGCAAACGTTCATGCACCGCCATTAAGGTTGGATAAGAAGACAAATCCAAATTAAAGCGTTGTGCATTGTATACCTGAGGTATCAAACAGATATCAGCCAATGTTACCGAATTACCATAGCAATAATCACCTGCATACTCGGTCAGCCGCTGTTCAAATGCGGTAAAACTTTTTTCTACCCAGTTTGCTATCCAGTCTGAGCGTTGTTTATCGCTGCAATTCAACTCACCGGTTAAATACTGTAACACCCGTAAATTGGTAACGGGTTGCAACTCGCAGGCTAAATCATAAGCCAAGGCTCTGACTCTGGCTTTATCAGCGGGAGCCGACGGTAATAATGGGTTTTGTGGGTAACACTCTTCCAGATATTCAATAATGGCTAAGGACTGGTTTAACTTAACATCGCCATCGATAAAGGTAGGAACCAACCGCGCTGGATTAAGCTTTCGATAAGCCTCACTGTGCTGTTGCCCGCCATCTTTTACTAAATGTACCGGTTCATACTCGTAGGATAAGCCCTTCAGGTTTAAAGCAGTACGAACACGGTAACTGGCGCTTGAGCGCCAGTAGCCGTAGAGTTTCATCACTTTTGAGGACCTTCGTATTGAACAACTTTCTGATTAATGGTGCCGAATATTGACTGATCACCATCATCTTTCATTTCAATTTTAATGGTGTCGCCAAATTGCATAAACTGAGTTGCCGGCTTGCCATCACGAATAGTTTCAATCATGCGCACTTCGGCAATGCAGCTATAACCTACGCCACCTTCATCGATGGACGTACCGTGATCAGTCCCCTGTTTATTTGAGACGGTTCCTGAACCAATGATAGCTCCGGCACCTAAGTGACGTGTCTTCGCAGCATGAGCAACTAACTGACCGAAATCAAAGGTCATATCTTCGCCAGCGTTAGGCTTACCAAAGGCCTTACCGTTGTACTCTGACAATAACGGTAAGTGGACTTTATTCGCTTTCCAGGCATCACCCAGTTCATCGGGTGTTACCGCTACCGGCGAAAAAGCTGACGATGGTTTACTTTGGAAAAAGCCAAAACCTTTACCCAGTTCGCCCGGAATAAGACCGCGCAATGATACATCGTTAACCAGCATCAACAGCTTAATATGCTGCCCTGCGGTTTTAGCATCAACGCCCATAGGGACATCATCAGTAATAATGGCGACTTCGCCTTCAAAGTCGATCCCCCAGTCGGTGCTGCCCATTTCAATGTCGTCATACGGCGCTAAGAAGTCATCAGAGCCGCCCTGGTACATCAAAGGGTCTTCCCAGAAGCTTGGTGGCATTTCAGCACCACGTGCACGGCGAACCAATTCAACATGGTTCACATAGGCACTTCCGTCGGCCCACTGATACGCACGAGGTAAAGGCGATTCACATAAAGCTTCATCGAACTGGACGCTGCCATCAACGTCACTGTCATTCAACTGCTGATAAATTTTCTCAAGCTTCGGTGCAATACCGTCCCAGTCGTCCAGCAACTCTTGCATGCAAGATGCAATGGCCGGAACCGCTACTGCTGAACTTAAATTTTTGCTGACCACCATTAACTGGCCGTCACGTGTACCATTTCTGTATGTGGCGAGTTTCATAAGTTGTTATTTCTCCTGCCAACTGTAGACGTAGTCCGGGTTCTCTACTGCCAATGCCTCGTCACTTGCTTGCAAGGCATCGCGGGTGTCGAGCATGACCGCAACTTCGTCAGTGAATTTCTTTTTATGCTCACGCCCGGCTTTAAACGCTTTCGGGTGTGGGCCATGAGTAAAGCCTGCCGGATGAAAGGTTACCATACCGCGATCGATATTATCACGGCTGAAAAAGTCACCTTCATGATAAAAAAGCACTTCATCGTAATCGTCATTGTTGTGATAGAAAGGCACCTTCAATGCGCCCGGGTCTGACTCAATAGGACGCGGAACAAAGGTACAAACCACAAAACGATCAGCAACAAAAGTCGTGTGCGCCGACGGCGGCAAATGATAACGATGACTCATTAACGGCCGGATATCACGCCAATTCAAACGAACCGGAGCTAACTCACCGTGCCAGCCTATCGCATCCAGCGGGTTATAAGGGTACGTAATAACCGACACTTGCTGATGACGTTTTACATACACCTGCCACTGCTCTTCGCTGTATTGCGCCTGAAACGCCTCATCAATATCCGGCGTATCCAGAACCGCAGGGTCAAAAATGGCATGATTACCGACCAGACCTTTTTCCGGCAAGCTATAAGAGCCATTGGTTGCTTCAATCATCAACAACTGCATGGTCTCATCAGGTTCCAGACGCCAGTTCGTAGAACGGGGAATTAAGAAGTAGTCCCCTTTCACTAAATGAATGTGGCCGTAGTCGCAATGTAAATGACCGCTACCTTCATGCACAAAGAGTAAGTCATCGCCATCGGCATTACGCACTAAATAATCCATTTTGCTGTGGCAATGCCACAAACGAAAACGACAGTTATTATTGTGCAGTAAGTCAGGTGTTAACCAGGGGTTTTCCGGAGCTATGGCTTCTAACTTATTAAAGTCAAACGCCCGTGGACGCAAGGGCCCACGCCACTCCGACCAACCGGTCGGAGCATGCTGATGGTGAAAATGCGTGGCCGGGCCAAAAAAGCCACTACGACCAGCTTCACGTTCATAAATGGCCTGCTCCGGAAAATCAGCGTGAGCTTGTCGAGATGACTTGCCCACCTGTTTCGGAAAGCTGATCCATTTACGCATCGCTTAACACTCCCCGGCGGATCTGGTCTTCTTCAATGCTTTCGAATAGTGCTTTGAAGTTACCTTCGCCGAAACCTTCGTTGCCTTTACGCTGAATAATTTCAAAGAACACCGGACCAATGACGGTTTGAGTAAAGATTTGGAGTAAAATGCCGTCTTTCATTGGCGCACCGTCAATTAGAATGCGCTGTTCACGCAGTGCGTCTAAATCTTCCTGGTGCCCTTCAACGCGCTCATTAACTTTCTCGTAGTAGGTTTCAGGTGTGTCCATGAAGTCCATACCAATAGAACGCAGATCTTTTACGGTTTTGTAGATATTGTCGCTGGTTAAAGCAATGTGCTGAATACCCTCGCCTTTGTACTCTTTTAAGTATTCTTCAATTTGCGATTTGTCGTCGTGAGATTCGTTAATTGGAATACGGATCTTACCGCAAGGCGCTGTCATAGCGCGGCTTAACAAGCCTGTCAGCTTACCTTCAATGTCGAAATAGCGAATTTCGCGGAAGTTACCAATGCGCTCATAGAAACCCGCCCAGGTATCCATGTTTCCACGGAATACGTTATGCGTCAGATGGTCTATTTCGAACAACCCGGCTGCGTGATCGCTCATTTTCGCTTCCCAGCTTTCATAGAAATCGAAATGCTGGTTATAAATTTCATGGTTTTCGTAGTTATCGACAAAATACAACGCACTTTCGCCAATACCAAACACCGCCGGTACACCTTCAACAACACCTTTATCAGCTGGGAAAGCTTTGGCGCCGTTATCAAGAGAGTGCTTTAACGCGTGGTCAGCGTCTTTAACACGCCATGCCATACCGCAGACACTTGGGCCGTGGTCTTTAGCAAACTCTTCAGCCTGTCCGCCCGGCTCAGCGTTAATGATGAAATTAATGTCGTTCTGTTTGTACAACCAGGCCTGTTTGCTTTTGTGCTTAGCCACTTCAGTGAAACCCAGCTTGTCGAACAAGTCTTTTAACGCATCAATGCCTTTTTGATCCGGAGCGGTATACTCAACGAATTCAAAACCGTCTGTGTTTAACGGATTAATCATCTTATCTGTCATGGTTACTTCCTCTTATTATTCGGTTGTTAACAACATGACTGTAGCGGTACATGAGGGAAAAAGGCGAATAAGAGAAAAAGATAACTGAGTGGGGAATTTATGACCAGAACGTAAAGTTTACTGTACAGGCTACACACTTGCTCTGGATCAAGGTGCAGCCTTGTTAAGGCGTAAAGTTAAATTTACAAAGCTAGTTTTTTGTCCGTTCTGCTTTACGAGCGCGTCCGCTGCGCTGCTTTCCAATGCCATAATCACGCAGTTTATTCGCAACGGCAGTATGTGAGAGTCCCAGGCGTTTCGCCAATTGGCGGGTACTCGGAAAGCTGGGGTATAAACGGCGCAGTACGTGGCTTTCAAAACGGCGTACTGCATCATCCAGGCTCATGTCATCAATGTCTAATGCTAACTGGTCGTCTTCCTGATTTAATTCGGGCAAACGTATATCGGCGGGCTCCAGTGTGTAAACTTCTATCATTGAGACAGAACGAAACATGGTATTTTCCAGTTGGCGAACATTACCTGGCCACTGATAACGTTTTAGTCGCTCTTTTGCTGCCCTGCTTAAGCTCACCTGGCTTCGTCCGAGCTTCTTGCAGGCCTGGGTAACGAAATGCTCCGCCAACAACAAGATATCACTTTTACGTTCGCGCAGTGGTGGAACATTGAGCGCTAATACATTGAGTCGATAATACAAGTCTTCACGGAACTCACCGCTTTCAACCAACTCATAGAGATTTCCCTGAGCGGTGCAAATGACCCGCACATCGACACTCACTTCCTGCTCTTCGCCGATGCGTCGAAAAACGCCGTCTTCTAAAAAACGCAGTAGCTTAGCCTGCAGGCCAATAGACATCTCACTAACCGAGTCCAGTAACACGGTGCCGCCGGCGGACTGCTCTAAAACGCCAGTTTTACGAGTGCTTTGAGCGCTCAGGCTGCCTTCACCATGGCCAAAGAGTTCGCTCTCTGCAACATTATCCGGTAGCGCTGCACAGTTTATCGCCAAAAATGGTTTGTCTTTACGCGGGCTGGCCAGATGACAAGCTTTTGCCAGCAGCTCTTTGCCAACTCCGGTCTCACCTTCAATCAAAAGTGGTGCATCCAGCTCAGCCATTCGCTGAGCGTCTTTAATCACCCGCTTCATTGTGCTGTTGTCTGTCAGCAAGCGTTCAAAGGCTTTTTCGTTACTCTGACTCTGCCAGCTTGCTGTTACCGGTTCTGACTTACAGGTCATTACCGCCCCCGCAAACGCGGTGCTGCCTTCCTCGTCATTCACCCAGATAGGTAAAAGCTGAGCATAGTATTCCGAGTTACCAATGGTAACCGCTTCATAAATAGGGTCCTGAGGCTTTTTGTCCAACCACCGCTGCAAAGAGATACCGTGTACATACTGCATCAGCGGCTCGCCCTTAAGACTGTCTTCGTGGCCAGCCAGTAGCCGCAGTCCGGCATCATTAATAATGTCTATACAGCCTTTGCTATCAATGGACAGCACCGGATCAGGTAACGTGCTCAACAACAAACTGAACTCATAGTGCTCGCGTTCAAACGGCATATAAGGAATGGTTTTCACATCAATAACGTTAGGAATGCGACGAATTTGGGGCATTAAATGCCGAAAGTCATCGAAAGCGAGTTCAGGAAAGTTCAGGAAGATTTTTCCTTTAGGATCGACCTCAATACCACGTAAATCAATCTCGTGGTCTCGCAAGATTTGCAGAACGTCCTGGCAGATACCCAGACGGTCATCACACGTTATCTCAAGTCGCATAAACCCTACTGCATCGAACTAAATGTAAAGCAAATAATACACTATTGTTCCCGCTTAAAAAACAAAAACCCCGGCCAACAGACCGGGGTTTTATGTCATTCATCGACAAAAGCGAGTTATGCGTCAAGCACGGTGTCGGTTTTTGCTGCCATAATAAAGTCATTTTTATGCAAACCGTTGATGGCGTGTGTCCACCAGGTAACCGTTACTTTACCCCATTCAGTGATTAGCTCAGGATGATGTTTTTCTTCCTCAGCAATGTCACCAACTCGGTTAGTAAAAGCCAGCGCCTGTTTAAAGTTCTTAAACTTAAACTCGCGCTGCAGCATCATAACGTTGTCTTTTGTTACCGGAGTCCAGTCCGGTATTTCACGCATCAGCTCTTTCAGTTCTTCATCGCTCACTTGTGGCGCGTCTGCATGACACGCTTCACAACGTGCATTTTCCAAGTTTGACATTATTTATTACTCCTTTGCCTTAAGCTGCATCTTTTGGTGGAAATTTCGGCTCAAACAACCCAAGCTCCATAGCCTCATGAACCAACGCCATAATATCCATGTCGGATATCTTAAACAGCTCGTCCACACTCTCTATGGTGTAGTAGATAGGTTGAATGATATCAATTCGGTACGGTGTACGCAGTGCATCCAACGCTTTTAGCGGTTTACGCTCTGGCGTATCACTATTAACGGCATATTCTGTTTCCGCCGGTGACGATAAAATACCGCCGCCATAAATTCGAATGCCCTCTTCGGTTTTCAATAACCCGAACTCTACGGTAAACCAGTACAGACGAGCCAGATAGACCCGTTCTTTAGGTGTAGCTGCATAACCCAATTTACCGTATTGGTGAGTAAAATGCGCAAACGCCGGGTTGGTTAATAGCGGGCAGTGTCCGAATATTTCGTGAAAAATATCCGGTTCCTGCAAGTAATCAAACTCTTCCCGTGTGCGAATAAAGGTTGCTACCGGAAACTGCTTGTTTGCCAGTAAGCGAAAAAACTCGTCAAATGGAATTAATGCTGGAACTGCTGCAACTTGCCAGCCTGTCTCTCTTTCCAGTACTTCATTAATTTCATGCATCTGTGGTAAGCGATCCTTCGGCAGGTCGAGTAATTCCAGTCCCTTCATATACTCATCGCAAGCTTTTCCTGGTATGCATTCCAACTGACGTTCAACGAGATCTTTCCAGATACCGTTCTCTTCGTCGCTCCAGTGAATAATACCGTTTTCGTCCGGTTGCTTTGATACGTATTGACTTTGTTTACCCATAATTCAGCCTTGTTGCTTCCTCATTAGTGTTAGATCGTTGTTGTTATTATTAGTTCAGATTACGCAGATTGCATCCATTGAACGCGGCACGCTTCCAACGCTTGTTCAAGATCAGCAATAATATCGTCCGCCGCCTCTAAACCAACGGCAATTCGAATCAATGTATCCGAGATACCTGCTTTAGCCCTTGCTTCAGGCGTATATGGCGAATGTGTCATCGATGCCGGGTGCTGAATCAAAGTCTCTGCATCTCCCAGGCTCACAGCCAAAGTAATCATCTGCAGTTGATTCAAGAAATAACGCGCTTTTGTTTCATCACCTTCCAGCTCAAACGCAATAACCGCGCCGTGACTGCTCATTTGTTTACCCATTAAGGACTGCGCTTCGTGATCCGGCGCTCCAGGGTAGTAAATCTTCTTAATATCATCGCGCGCTGCCAGAAACTGATAAACCGCGTCAGCATTTCCACAGTGGCGCTGCATACGCACATCCAGAGTTTTCAGACCTCGTAATATAAGCCACGCGTCATGCGGGCTGATAGTTGCCCCCATGTCTTTTAACGTCGTACTTTTAATGGTGCTAATATCTTCGTCACTGCCACAAATAATGCCGGCAACCACATCGCCGTGCCCATTCAGAAACTTAGTTGCGCTATGCACAACAATATCGGCGCCATGCCTTTTGGGTTGCTGCATCAGTGGCGTCATAAACGTATTATCAACCACGAGTCTAATGTCTAAATCAGCAATTACCGCATGAACCTTTTCGATATCAACCACTTTCAGGTGAGGGTTAGCCGGAGTTTCCAGGAATACTAAGCGGGTATTTTCTCGCAAAGTTTCTTTTAACAGGCCTTCGTCGTTTAAATCAATAAAGTCGGCTTCGACCCCAAAGCGTTCAAACAGCTCGCTGAACAATGCGAAGCTGCAGCCGTAAATGGCATCAGATACCACAATA
>NZ_DFTS01000004.1:18792-19529 GCF_002383015.1 Idiomarina sp. UBA4206 | reverse complement strand
TAATCAGATACCACAATATGATCACCGCTGCGCACAAAAGCCATAGTCGCGGCAGCTATAGCACCCATTCCGGTCGCAGCAGCTGCCGCTGCCTCATAACCTTCAAGCGTTGCCATACGGCGTTCAAGCTCGGCTGTTGTGGGGTTGCCTAAACGGCTGTAAATATAACCTTCTTCCTCGCCTGCAAAACGGCGAGTGCCCTGCTCTGCAGAAGAGAACTTAAATGTGGACGTTTGGTAAAGTGGTGAAGTTAACGCCCCATGGGGGTCATCGTGCGCTGCACCGGCATGAATAACCTGAGTCGCTGGCTGCCAATTATTATTATGTGTTTTTACATCAGAGGACATGCGTTTTGGGCTCGTTTGTCAGAAATTTGTTAACGAGCAACAGAGTGCAACGAGCTTACCTTAATTGGCAATCTTTGCGCTGCGTCAAAGCTTGGAAAAACTGTAACGCTAATTTTCCACTTCCTGCTCTGAGGCCGCTTTAGCCTTTGCCTGACGAGACTTATAGACAAAAGGCAAAACGCTCTTTAACTGGCTTAGTAAGTCCTTTTGTAATTTAAGGTAGCCTGGCTTTTTTACGTTAACAAAAGGCATCGGCCGACAGAGTTCAATGACCTGGTATCCCAGACGAGCTGTGAGCAAACCAGCACCGAGCCCTTGTCCTGCCCGGGTAGACAAGCGTGTTAACAGCTCCGCACTTACCCACTGCGCACCCAGGTCAACGGCAACTTC
>NZ_DFTS01000004.1:13615-18689 GCF_002383015.1 Idiomarina sp. UBA4206 | reverse complement strand
CAAGGTCAACGGCAACTTCACTGAGCCCGGCGTAAGCAATATTCGCGAATACCTGACGCCATAAACGAATACGGGCCCAGTAACCCAGTTTTACGCCGTAAAGTTCAGCAATACGCGATATCATGCGCTGGTTACGCCACATCACAATCAACATATCCAGTAAAGCAAAGGGACTAACAGCCACCATAGCGGCAGCTTCAGCTGACCAGCGGCTGATAACCCGGGTCGCCTGCTGATCAACCCGGCTTAGAATATCGACTTCAAATCGCTCACGCTCTTCATCTGCGGACCAATACGGCTGCTTGATTTGCTGCCAGCGGTGCTCTAAATCGGGGTGTTGCAACAACTGCAGCTGTTGCTCTGGTTCCGGCTCATCAGATTGCTTTTTCCAACGCCGCTTCAAGCGCTGTAACAACCAAACTTCCCGCACAATAAAACTTAAAAATGCCAAAGCAATAACGCCAAAGCCAACAGCCCATAAACTGCCTAAAAAAATATTCTGCTGCAGCCGCTCAAGAACCATCAATACCGCTTCAATTAAGGCGGCCGACAACGCAAAAATCACACCCACTGCCAGCCACTTACCCCAACGGCCGGGTTTGCGGTCAACTGTGCCTGCTGTCGCCTCTGGCTTTAATCCATCTGGCACATTACTGCTTTCTGAGACTTCAACTGCCGGTTCTTCCACCGAATAATAAGTTAGCTTGCGCGAGTCACTCACTTCAGTTTATCTCCTAAAACGTATTCAAGTAGCTGATCGAGACGAATATGTGGCAACGGCGAGTCTTGCACAGTGAAACCTGGATAAAATTGCGGATAAACATAACCCCGTCGCCAGTCTGCTCCGGTTGGTATAGCGTCCGGCATCTCCGGAGCCCCCACCCGCACAAACTCTCGCTGTTCATTAATACCGTCAAGCACCGTAGTTCCGTCACTCAGTTTCTTAATTTGACTGGTCGCAATGCCGGCAACACTAAATACTTGATGCGGAATTTGATCGAACTGAAGCTCCTGACGCTGCTTTTGTGTCATCAATCGTAATAGATTAGTCAGTTTTTGATGGTCTTGCGGAGCTATGCTGTCAGCTTTAGTGGCAACCAGAGCCACTTTATCAATCACGGGTGAAAACAATCGTTTCAGCAAGCTGTTATTGCCGTAAGAGAAGCTCTTCATCAGCTCATTGATAGCCAGTTGCAGCTCGGCAAAATGGTGTTCACCATTTTGTAGCGCCTGCAGCACATCAACCAATACAACCTGTCGGTTAAAATACTTAAAGTACTTTTGGTAAAACGGTGTAATAACGTGTTGTTGATAATAGCGGTATTTTTCCTGCAGTCGTTTTGCCCAGACATCAGGTACTGGCCGGGACAAGGGCCAGGGGAAGAATTCAAGAACCGGAGCTCCTTCAAGCTCACCGGGTAACACCATCCGCCCGGGCTGCAACAGTAATAATTTTCGACTTCTGCACTGACGCAAGAAGGCGCGATAGTCGGCCGCTAACTCGCGTAACTGTTGCTCAGCATTGTCTTCCGATGCCTCATTTGCCATTGAGTTAACTTTTTCGAGCCACTCACTGGCCAGTTTATGGCGCAATTCGGCGTTAAGCAGCCGCTGCTGTTGCTGGCTCCATTCATCATAATTCAGCTGCAACAAGGGTAAATCGAGTAACCATTCACCCGGGTAGTCAATTAAGTCTAAGGTTAATCGGCGCGTATCCAAAACCCGCCCAGCAAGACCACTTCGCGGCTGATATTTTACTTCTACCCGTATTTCGCTAACGTCGCGGGTTGACTGAGGCCACTTCGGGGTGTCTCCGGTTAAACAATTAATAGCCCCCTCATAATCGAAACCGGAAACCTGCCAGTTGCTGCTGGTATGTAAACGACAGCCATTAAGCCGCTGTTGCTGTTTCACCTTAAAGTACGGCAGTTGCTGAGTCTCGTTGGCGTAGAGCATCTGCTCTAAAATTCCGGTAATTAAAGCGGTTTTACCGGCACCACTTAGGCCTGTTACAGCAAGACGGATATGACGATCAAACCCGCGATGAATAGCGTCGCGGGTTTGGTGTTTAAACTTCTGAAAACGGCTCACAGACGATTGAATTCTCGTTGAAGATTATAGTGATTCGAGGTTACGTATTTTTCCATTGATTGCAACTGCTCTTCCAGCTCATCAAACTCACGTTTAATATCACGAAAAGCATCTCTTGGCGGCTCACCGCCCTGCCATACTTTTGTCTTCACATCGACATTATGACGTATGCCATTCGCGGGCTTTTTATCCAGAATCAGCCAACCTGCCATATAAAGAACAAAGAAGAATCCGCTGGAAAAAATTAAGCCGGTAAAAAATACAACGCGCACCAACCAGGGTTCTAAATTCAGGTATTCCCCCAGCCCGGCGCAAACACCGGCAATTTTTCCTCTTTCTGAGTCACGACGTAGTTCACGTTTCGGTAATTGCACACTCATTGTCTGTTCCTCCAACCCGGAGCGTCAGCATCCAAAATGCGTTCCAGTGTCTGTACACGCTCCCGGATGCGTTTCGCCTGATCGGCCAGTAACGCCAAAGATTCCCTTTCTTCCTCATTCAATCCCTGGTTCATTTGCCGCTTACTGCGATAATGAAGGATGATCCAGATGGGCGCGACCACCAGAACAAACAGAATGATCGGCGCCATAAACATCCCTAAAATTGCTTCAATATCCATTTTGTTCAGCCTGCTTTAAGAGTCTTGTTTTGTTTTTGAGCTCATACGAGCGCGTAAAGCTTCCAACTCGTCATTCACTTTACTCTCGTTTTCCAGCTCTGCAAACTCATCACGCAATGTCCGCTTACCCATATCGTAGGACTCGACCTGAGCTTCTAAATCATCAATCTTCGCTTCATACCGGTCAAAACGCTGCATTGCATCATCGACTTTACCACTATCAACCTGTTGCTTAACCTGTAAGCGGCTGCTCGCAGTTTTCTGGCGCATTAAAATGGTTTTTTGACGAGACTTAGCATCGGCCAGTTTTTCCTGAAGCTGACCAATTTCATCATTCAGCTTATCCAGGCTTTCGTTAACACGATCCATTTCCTGCTGCAGCGCATCAACGCCTTGCTGTGCTTTTTGCTTTTCAACTAAAGCCTGGCGTGCTAAATCCTCACGCTCTTTAGTTAACGCCAGTTCAGCTTTGTTTTCCCATTCCTGAACTTCGTTTTCCATACGCTGCTGCTGACGCTGAATGTCTTTCTTTTCAGCCAACAAACGTGCAGATGTTGAGCGTACTTCAACTAACGTATCTTCCATTTCCTGAATGATCAGTCGCACCATTTTCTGCGGATCTTCAGCTTTATCCAATAAAGAATTGATATTGGAGTTCACGATATCGCTAAAACGTGAAAAAATACCCATAATAATTACCTCATACTGGTTTAATAAACGATTCGGTAATTTATTATTCAAGTATCAAGCCAACTTTTATTTATTTTTTAACAAGCTGTTTTATAAAAGTTTTTTTGATTTTACGAACATTTTGCACTTGCGCCAGTTCGTAAAATAAACTAATAATTAGCAAAAATAACTATAATATAAGGCATTCGACATGCGCCCTGAGCGACAACCCGACAACCTCATTGGCCAGTCCAACAGTTTTTCCGACGTGCTGGAACAAGTTTCGCAAATTGCGCCTCTCGATAAACCCGTCCTTATTATTGGAGAACGCGGCACCGGTAAAGAGCTTATCGCCTCACGCTGTCATTACCTTTCCAAACGTTGGCAACAACAATATATTACGCTTAATTGTGCTGCGCTGAATGAAAACCTGTTAGACAGTGAGCTGTTCGGGCATGAAGCCGGCGCATTCACCGGAGCCGCTAAAAAACACGAAGGCCGCTTTGAACGTGCCGACGGCGGCTCGTTGTTTCTTGACGAGCTGGCAAATACTTCATTACGAGTACAAGAGAAACTCCTGCGCGTTATTGAGTATGGAGAGTTCGAACGAGTCGGCGGACGCCACCCGGTTAAAGTGGATACGCGCCTGATAGCCGCTACAAATGAAGACCTTCCTTCACTTGCTGCCAGTGGTAAATTCCGCTCAGATTTGCTTGACCGCCTCGCTTTTGATGTCATCACCCTGCCACCCTTACGTGAAAGACGCGACGACATTATGTTACTTGCTGAGCATTTTGCGATTTCAATGGCCAGAGAAATGGAGCTTGAACTGTTTAGCGGTTTTTCAGAGAAAGCCCGAAAAACATTAATGGAATACCACTGGCCCGGTAACGTAAGGGAATTAAAGAATACCGTTGAGCGCAGCCTGTACCGACTGGGCAATGGGCATGTCCCTATTCACGATATTATTATTGATCCGTTTAATAGTCCGTTCCGCCCTAAAACTTCAGTCACGAAAACTGCGGCACAGGAGCCGGTGGTCAGCGAAATAGCGCCTCAGGACAATAACGGATCGAACGACCTGCCTAAGTTGAACCCAGAACAACCCATCGACTTTAAGCTGAAGTCTCAGGAGTATGAAACTGAAGTCTTGTCACAAGCCTTACGTTTATGTCAGTTTAACCAAAAGAAGACAGCAAGTTTTCTCGGACTGACATATCATCAATTACGTGGTTACTTAAAAAAGTACCAGTTATTGGAAGGGGCTTCTGCAGCTAATGATTAAAGCGTACGCCAACGTCGCTGTTATTGCGGCCGCACTGGTATCGGGTTGCCAGTCGGAAGAGCCAGAGCCCGCGCCTCTGGCTGACGGCATTATTTACTGCTCAGAAGGCAACCCGGATACCTTTAATCCGCAGCTCATCACTTCCGGAACAACAGTAGATGCTACGGCAGCTCAGTTATACGACCGCCTAATAGACTACGATGCCAAGCAGCAAAAGTTTGTACCTGCATTAGCAAAGCGCTGGGAAACTTTAGACAATGGAACACGCTACCGATTTTATTTACGTGAAGGCGTTCAGTTTCATAAAACTGACTATTTTGAACCAACCAGAGAATTAACCGCTGAAGATGTTCAATTTAGTTTTAACCGTTGGCTCGATGAAACCAGTCTTTACCATCATGTCGGCGGAA
>NZ_DFTS01000004.1:9291-13534 GCF_002383015.1 Idiomarina sp. UBA4206 | reverse complement strand
ACACCGGCGGAAGCTATCCGTTTTTCAGTGCTACCGGCCTTGATCAACTCATTAATAAAGTCGTGAAGATTGACGAAATGACAGTCGATATTGTACTTAACAATGCCGACAGCTCATTCCTGGCAAATTTAGCAACAGATTTCGCTATCGTTTTGTCCGCCGAGTACGCACAGAAACTTTTAGTCGCGGAACGACCAGAGCAAATTGACAGCTTACCGATAGGGACCGGTCCTTATCGTTTTGAAAGTTACCGAAAAGATATCTTAATTCGGTACTCGCGTCACCCTGACTACTGGCGTGAAGGGCCAGGTATTAAGCACTTGGTGTACTCCATTACACCCAACGCCAACAAACGCATGCTGAAATTAGTTACCGGCGAATGTGACATCATTCCTTACCCATTGGTCAGCGAGTTGAAAGCTCTTAACCGGGAGCAACTCATGGTCACCAATGAGGTCAGTCCTAACGTTTCATTTTGGGCTTTTAACACGCAAAAAGAACCCTTTGATGATCCTCTCGTTCGTCAGGCTTTAAGTCACGCGATTAACCGCGAAGCCATTATTCAGACAATTTATTACGGCAACGCAGAGCTGGCGCAGTCGATATTGCCGCCTACATCCTGGGCATACGATGACCGGGGCATTCAGTATCAATACGATCCGGAAAAAGCCAAACGCCTGTTACAGGAAGCAGGCCACTCCAGCCTGGATATTACGATTTGGGCGATGCCAGTACAGCGAGTCTACAACCCCAATGCCCGTAGAATGGCAGAGTTGATGCAATCGGATTTAGCTCAAATAGGCGTATCTGCGCGCATTGTTTCATATGAATGGAATACCTTTCGGCGACGCCTTTCTCGGGGGGAACACGATACAGTTCTCATAGGCTGGTATGCCGATAATGCCGATCCTGATAACTTTTTCCGGCCCCTGCTGAGTTGTGCCGCAGTAGCGACCGGCGGCAATCGAGCGAACTGGTGCCATACCGGTTTTGATCAACTTCTGTACAGTGCCATTGCAACGACAAACCCAGAAGAGCGCAAAGCTCTATATCAGTCAGCGCAGCACTTGTTGAATCAACAACAACCTTTACTGCCGATTGCTCATTCAAAACGTTTTCAGGCACAACAGAAAAGTATTAGCGGTGTCGAATTACCCCCTTATGGCGGCATTAACTTTCGTCTTGCGACTAAAAAGCCTGTACAGGAGCAATCGCAATGACTCGCTATCTTGTTGGCCGCTTAAGTGTTTTTATTATTGCCGTTTTTTTACTGACAGTTTTTAGCTTCAGTCTTAATTACCTGTTTCCGGGTGACCCTATAACCAATATGACCGGTGTTCGTACCTTCCAGAACAATTATTCATTAGTGATGGAGTTACGCGCCGGAGACGAAAACATTGCCGCGCAGTATCTGCATTACTTACGCCACTTGTTCGCAGGTGACTGGGGGCTGTCGTTAAGTAATAGCACACCAGTGTTTGCTGACGGTCTCCAGCATTTTATGGCGTCAATGGAGCTGATTATTCTGGCGTTATTGGTTGCAGTCATCTTTGGTTTACCTTTGGGCGTGTTTGCAGCGACCCGCTTCAGACAACGCTCAGACAAGGCAGTAATAAGCCTGGCAATGATGGGCTACTCTATTCCGGTATTCTGGCTAGCACAGCTCTTGATCTTACTGTTCGCTATAAAGCTGGGCTGGTTTCCCATTACGGGCCAAATTAATCCACTATATGGCGTAGAACCACAAACCGGCTCTATTCTAATCGATGTATTCCTTAGTCAGTCAGAGTATAAAGCTGAAGCACTTCAGGACGCTTTAAACCATATTGTTTTGCCGGTGCTGATATTGGCCATTATGCCTATGATGTTGCTACTCAGACTTATGCGAAACGCAACTCAGGAAATGCTGCAGAAACCTTTTGTCAAAGCAGCCAGAGCCCGCGGTTTAAGCGAATGGCGCGTACTAGTAAAGCACGCTATTCCCAACGCCGTGCAATCGGTACTGCAACAAACCACGCTACTTTTTAGTTTATTGTTAACGAACAGTATTGTTGTCGAGTCCATTTTTAACTGGCCCGGAATGGGTAATTGGCTTATCCGCAGTATATTTGAACGCGACTACCCTATTATTCAGGCTGCAGTGCTTATGTTCGCTTTCGTGATTTTACTATTCAACCTCCTGGTTGAGCTGTACCACGGCTGGCGCTTTCCAATAGTGAGGCATGAACAAAATGCCACAGATTAACCTCTATCATCACGACGAAACACCGTCTCCGCTGCAACTGGTCTGGAAAAGCTATCGAGCCCGATT
This sequence comes from Idiomarina sp. UBA4206, assembly GCF_002383015.1. Taxonomy (NCBI): domain Bacteria; kingdom Pseudomonadati; phylum Pseudomonadota; class Gammaproteobacteria; order Alteromonadales; family Idiomarinaceae; genus Idiomarina; species Idiomarina sp. UBA4206. Next base: position 11,223 of record NZ_DFTS01000004.1, on the reverse strand, counting down.
TTTATCCATGGCAGCGCTTTATGTTTTATTAGCAATGATTCTCGTGGTTATTTTGTCGCCACTGCTGGCGCCGTTTAACACTTCAGCTCAATTTTCTGACGCTATCGCACTACCACCCTCATGGGTTGAAAGCGGTAATATGAAGTATTTATTCGGTACGGATGATCTTGGTCGCGACATGCTTTCAAGGCTTCTGATAGGCGGGTTATACAGCCTTGGCCTTCCCATACTTATGGTTGCTGTATCGTCATTAATAGGAATGAGTATTGGCGCACTTGCGGGCATTGATCGCACCATCAAGTATCAAAGTCTGTCGCGATTATTTGATACTCTGCTATCTATCCCATCCTTTTTGATGGCTCTTATCATTATTGCTATTCTCGGCACCGGTTTTAACAACGTTGCCTTTGCTATAACACTGTCGCTCATTCCACAGTTCATTTTTGTCACGCGCAATGCTGTTCACGAAGAGTGGCACAAAGACTACGTGACAGCTTCGCGGCTAAATGGTTGCTCAAAGGCTTATTTGCTTTATCGGGTTATCTTACCCAATGTTACACCAACACTGGTCATGCAGTTAACGGTGTCTCTTTCTGTTGCTATTATGGATATTGCTGCGCTTAGCTTTCTTGGCCTGGGTATTCAGGCACCTACTCCAGAGTGGGGAAGCATGTTAGCGCGGAGCCTGGACGAAGTTTATTTATCACCCTGGTCAATGGTGTTACCGGGCGTTACCCTGTTCATTACGATAATGGCTATTAATATTGTTGGAGACAGTTTACGTCGCGCCTTAAAAGAAAGGGTTAACAGCTAATGCAGTTACTCGACATCCGCAATTTGACGGTTGAAATGCAAACGCCACAAGGTGTTGTTCGCGTGCTCGACAAGGTCAACCTGCAACTCAGCGAAGGCGAAATACACAGCATAGTGGGCGAATCTGGCTCAGGTAAAAGCTTGCTGGCTAAAGCGATTGTCGGCTTTATTAATCCTAACTGGCAGGTTACTGCAGACAGACTCTGGTGGAACGGTCAGGATTTGCTGGCAATGACACCTAAGCAACGTCGGCACATTACGGGTCGCGACATGGCAATGATTTTTCAGGATCCTAACGCCTATCTTGACCCTAACAGCACGGTTGAACAGCAAATTATTGAGGCCATTCCACAAGGCGATGTGCGCGGCACCTTTATGCGCCGCAGAGTAGATCGTAAAACTCGGGTAAAAAGATTATTGCACCGGGTTGGTATTCGCGACCATGAATCAATTATGGACAGTTACCCTTTCGAATTGTCTCAGGGCATTGCACAGAAAGTGAGTATCGCCATCGCTATAGCTCACCGCCCCCGTCTACTCATTGCTGATGAGCCAACCACTGCCATGGAGCCATCGACACGACTGCAGATTCATCGTTTGATTGCCCGGCTGGCTGTCAGTCAGCAGATGTCAGTCGTACTTATTTCACAGGACGTAGCGTCAATTTTGCCGGAAACTAAGCGGCTAACAATGCTCTACTGTGGTCAGTTAATGGAAACCGGCCCGGCAAATGAAGTATTGTCAGAGCCTGCGCACCCTTACACCGACTCAATGATTCGCATGTCGTTACAAACACAACAGCAGCTTCCTCATAAAGCTCGGCTACCGACCTTACCAGGTACTATTCCAACGCTGCGCCATATGCCCATTGGTTGCCGCTTAGGACCAAGATGCCCATACGCGCAAAAAACCTGTGTAAAAGCACCGGTAGCAACCCATGAACGGCAACGTGTCTTTCATTGTCACTTTCCATTACTGGATACAACACCATGAGTCATTTACTCGAAGTGCGCAATTTGGGTAAAACCTTTCGTTCGCGTAAAGGCTGGCCTTGGTCACCCAAGTCGGTCGCGATAGAACCACTTTCATTTACACTTGAAGCTGGCGAAATACTGGCCG
>NZ_DFTS01000004.1:3828-9182 GCF_002383015.1 Idiomarina sp. UBA4206 | reverse complement strand
GGGCGAAACGGGTTCGGGGAAATCCACTCTTGCGCAAATTATTGGCGGCGTTGCGACCGCCAGCAGTGGAGAAATTTGGCTCAATGGTCAAAAAGTTCATAGCAAGAACTACTCTCAGTTATGCAACAATATTCGCATGATTTTTCAGGACAGCGAAAACTCACTGAACGCTCACCTCACCATAGGTAAGCAGCTGGAAGAGCCTTTGTTGTTCAATAAGGAGCTTAGTCCTGCTGAGCGCCGGGAACGGGTCAATCTGACTTTACAGCGTGTTGGTATGCTGAGAGAGCATTGGGAGTTTTACCCCCATATGCTCTCTAGTGGCCAGAAACAGAGAGTGTGCATTGCGCGGGCTATTATTCTTGAACCACAAATTGTGGTTGCCGATGAAGCCTTGGTTGCACTTGACCCATCAGTTAGAGCTCAAATCATTAACCTAATGCTCGATCTTCAGAAAGATATGGGTATATCTTACATTTTAGTGACACATTCGCCGCAAATCGTGAAACACATTGCTGATAAGATCTTAATTTTATATCGTGGTAAAATGATCGCGTTTGATAAAACAGACATAGTACTAGAAGACACGCAGCAACCTTATGTTCAACAGTTGCTGCACGAGCACTTGAAACAGAACATTCAATATAACAGCGACAGAAGCGCTAAGATCGCTGACTAAAACTAAAAAAACAGGAGTTTAATGTGGAAACAGGTACTCTGATATCACTAGCGCTGTACTTTATTGTCATGCTAGGTATTGGGCTTTATGCCTACAAAAAATCTACTGACTCAGTTTCAGGCTATATGCTTGGAGGACGGGGTTTAGGACCTGGTGTTACAGCATTGTCAGCTGGTGCATCCGACATGAGTGGGTGGATGTTGATGGGCTTACCCGGTGCAATTTACGTCTCTGGCGTATCACAGTTGTGGATTGCAGTGGGTCTGGTCATCGGTGCATATCTTAACTATGTGATTGTCGCACCACGCCTAAGAACCTATACAGAAGTCGCTAACGACTCTATTACTATTCCCGACTACTTTGCCAATCGCTTTAACGATAAAGGTCGTCGGCTGCGTATTTTTTCTTCCGTCGTTATCATTATATTCTTCACCCTATACACCTCTGCCAGTCTGGTTGCGGGAGGCAAGCTGTTCGACAGCTCCTTCGGCATGGACTACACCACCGGCCTCTGGGTAACAGCCGGTGTTGTTTGTGCTTATACACTGTTCGGGGGCTTCCTTGCGGTCAGTATGACTGACTTTGTGCAAGGCTGTATCATGTTTGTCGCTTTGGTCTTGGTGCCTATCGTGGCCTTTTCCGAACTTGGTGGCTACAGCAGTGTTGTCGGTCAGGTAGGAGACATTAATCCGGACTTCCTTGCCTTCTTTAAGGACGGAGCTACCGGGGAGATGTTAGGCACACTGGGTATCATTTCGCTTCTGGCCTGGGGTCTTGGCTACTTCGGCCAGCCACATATTATCGTGCGCTTCATGGCGATTCGTTCAGTGAGTGATGTAAAAGCGGCTCGCCGTATTGGTATTTCCTGGATGACCGTTTCTATCATCGGTGCCATGGCAACGGGCTTTGTCGGCATAGCTTATGTGGCAGAAACCAAAATGAGCCTGCCCGATGCTGAAACTATCTTCATCATTTTCTCGCAGTTCTTGTTCCACCCATTAATTGGTGGTTTCCTGCTGGCAGCTATTCTGGCCGCAATTATGAGTACCATCTCATCGCAATTGTTGGTTAGCTCAAGCTCTTTAACAGAAGACTTTTATAAGGCCTTCCTGCGTAAAGACGCCAGTGATAAAGAACTTGTTTTTGTTGGACGCATGTCAGTTTTAGCGGTTTCTTTAGTCGCTATTTGGCTGGCGTGGAACCCGGAAAACACCATCTTGAGTCTGGTCAGTAACGCCTGGGCAGGCTTCGGTGCCGCATTCGGCCCCGTAGTTATTCTGAGTCTATTCTGGAAACGCATGAACCGTAATGGCGCATTAGCAGGCATGTTAGCCGGTGCCATCACTGTACTGTTCTGGATTTACGGACCAACCTTTGGCGGCGAGCACCTTTCAGCGTACGTCTATGAAATTGTGCCCGGCTTTATTCTGTCTACTCTGGCTATTATTATCTTCAGTAAATTTACCGCTGAACCAGAGCAAGAGCTTCAGGATAAATTTGTTGAAATGGAAAGTGTCATTGACGACTACTACCATGGTGACAAAAAAGGCTAAAGTAGCTTTCGCTATGTAACTGATAAAAAGACCAGCCCATCGCGGCTGGTCTTTTTTGTTTTAAGAGTCCAGCCTATAGTGATAGAAAACAAAAAAGGTAAACACTATGGCTAAATTAAACATTATTGCATCAGCCGCAATCGCTTTCTCATGCGCTGCCGCAACTCTACCAAGCAATGCCAGTGACCGCATTACTGGCCATCACTTTGCGACCCGATCTGAAGCTATGGCACCGACAGCTATGGCTGCAACCAGTCAACCCCTAGCAACTCAGGTTGCGTTAGATATTATGCAGGAAGGCGGTAACGCTATTGACGCGGCAATTGCTGCCAATGCTGTATTAGGACTGGTTGAGCCCACAGGTAACGGTATAGGCGGCGACTTATACGCCATTGTATGGGATGCCGACTCAGAAAAACTCTATGGGTTGAATGCCTCTGGCCGTTCGCCACAAAGTCTTTCGCTGGAATACTTTCAAGAGAATGGCTATGAGTCGATTCCGGCCCGGGGCGTATTGCCACTGTCTGTACCCGGTGCCGTAGATGGTTGGTTTGAATTACACGGCCGGTTTGGCAATTTGAGTATGGATAATATCCTGCAACCGGCCATAAACTATGCCGAGTCTGGCTTCCCGGTTACCGAAGTCATCGCTTATTACATGGAGCGTAATGCTGCAGTACTGGAAGACATACCAGGGTTTGCAGATGTCTTTATGCGTGACGGTAATGTACCGGAAAAAGGAGAGCGATTTAAAAACCCTGATCTGGCAAATACTTACAAAATGCTCGCCAACGAGGGTCGTGACAGTTTTTATAAAGGTGAAATTGCCCGCACCATTAGTGACTTCGTGGAGGAGCATGGTGGCTTTCTTTCCTACGAGGACTTAGCTCAGCATACATCAACCTGGGTCGACCCTGTCTCGACTAACTACCGCGGGTACGATTTATGGGAATTGCCGCCTAACACCCAGGGAATTGCCGCTCTTCAAATTTTAAACATGCTTGAACAGTTTGATATCAAAGCGATGGGTTATGACAGCCCGGAGTACATTCATCATTTTGTTGAAGCCAAGAAGCTCGCTTTTGAAGACCGTGCTAAATACTATTCCGATCCAGACTTTAGCGACGTACCGGTTGAAGGTCTTATTGACAAAGAGTACGGCAAAGAACGCGCTACACTGATTAACTCTGAACGTGCCGGACGTTCTTATGAACCGGGAAACCCGCCAACTGAGGGCGATACTATTTATCTCACCACGGCCGATAAAGACGGCAATATGGTTTCTCTTATCCAGAGTAATTATCGTGGTATGGGCTCTGGTGTCACCCCGACAGGCTTAGGTTTTGTTCTGCAAAACCGTGGAGAGCTATTTGCTTTAGATCCAAACCATCGCAACGTATTTGAGCCAGGAAAGCGCCCTTTCCATACCATTATTCCTGCCTTTGTGACTAAAGATGGCAAACCAGTAATGAGCTACGGTGTTATGGGGGGCGCAACACAGCCTCAAATGCATGCACAGATTCTTATCAATATGATTGATTTTGGTATGAACCTACAAGAAGCTGGTGACGCTCCTCGCATACTGCACACAGGCTCAAGTCAGCCAACAGGATCTAAAATGAACGACGGAGGTGTCGTTAGTCTGGAAAATGGCTTCTCAAAGCATACACGCCGCGAGCTAATTAAAATGGGGCACACCCTACAGGAGGCTGTTGGTCCATACGGTGGTTATCAGGCTATTTGGAAAGACCATGAGCAAGATGTCTACATTGGTGCTTCTGAAAGCCGTAAAGACGGTCACGCAGCTGGTTACTAATTAAGTGCCCGTTTCGCTGCTTACCGAGCAGCGAAACGGCTTTGTTTTTACTGTATCGAACTAACCTCTTCGCTCGCGATACAGGTCAATTTCTTCCATGATCAAATCACGCATTCTCGTTGTTGTCTCATAACCAAGATCAATGGCTTCCTGACCACGATAAAACTCCATAATACCAATATGACCAAGCTTTGGTTGTACGAGTATGTCCGGCGGATCACCCGCCATACGGGCCTTAGTAATACGCTCCTGCATAATGTCTATGGAGCTGGCCATAACACTGAACATACCCGGTGCTTTTTCACCATTATTTCTAAAGCGTTCTTTAAAACTATCCAGATATTCTTTACTACCAGACCACATGTTATCGAAAAAGCCATTTTCGTTATCCTGAACTTCCATATCAGCTTTTTCTTTTTCAAGCTGTTCAGCTTCTGTTTGAGGTGGAATACTGCGCCCACGCCGTTGTAGTGCTTTAGAATTCAACTGCGAGTTAAGATGTACTGCAATAACAAAGTCTGCGCCTAGAGCTCTGCACAAAGACACAGGTACCGGGTTAACCAGACCACCGTCAATTAGCCATCTTCCGTCAAAAGATTTAGGGGATAAAACCCCCGGCATCGCACAAGAAGCGCGTGAAGCATCGTAGAGGTCGCCTTCGCGCAACCAAATTTCGCGGCCGCTGTATAAATCTGTAGCCACGGCACCATAAGTAATTGGCAAGTCTTCTATATTTCGCTGACCGAACTCTTCCCGCGCACGGTTAAATACCTTTTCGCCGCCAATAATACCGCCATGGTTAAAGCCGAAATCCAGCAAATTGAATACTTCCCAGCGGTTCATGCCCTGAACCCATTGCTCGATTTCAGCTAACCGACCTGAAGCATAACCCGCTCCGACTAAAGAGCCTATTGACGTTCCTGCCACCATATTAATCCGGACGCCCATTTCTTCCAGCGCCTTTATAACCCCAATATGCGACCAACCCCGAGCAGCACCAGAGCCCAGAGCCAAAGCGACTTTCACTTCCGACATGTTCTTTTTCCTGCTTTTCTTACTAATGCATCTATCGTACTATGATTATTCATTCGTCAACAACATCACTGAGCAGTTAGATGATTTGGACAGAACGCCAGTCAGGTACATCAGAGCAGCGCCCGAACGATACCCGCACGGACTTTCAACGCGATAAAGCCCGGATTCTTCATAGCGCTGCATTCAGGAGACTGCAGGCTAAAACGCAAGTCATGTATGTTGGTATGCACGACTTCCCGCGGACTCGACTGACACATTCGCTCGAAGCCAG
>NZ_DFTS01000004.1:442-3710 GCF_002383015.1 Idiomarina sp. UBA4206 | reverse complement strand
TCGCTCGAAGCCAGCCAAATAGGCGCAAGTCTGGTTGTTCATTTAAGTAATCAGAATCCAGACGTCGCTTCTCAGCTTGAACTGTCAGAGCCGTTACTTGAATCATTATGTCTGGCTCACGATATAGGCCATCCACCATTTGGTCACGGCGGCGAAATTGCCCTTAACTACATGATGCGAAATAACGGAGGGTTTGAAGGTAATGGCCAAACCTTTCGCATTGTAACTCAACTTGAAGCCTACACGCCCCAGCATGGCATGAACTTAACCCGGCGAACCTTAATGGGGTTACTAAAGTATCCGGTCTTAGCCAGTCGTATTTGCCAACAGAAACTCCCTGCCGATGTCACTAACTTTCGCCATTTACGCACCCGCGAGTGGTTACCTCCTAAAGCCTTATACGATGATGACTCTGAGCAGTTGAACTGGGTCCTTCAACCCTTAAGTGATTCAGATAAGAAAGGCTTCCAGGAATTATTACAGCAACCTTCTGGCAATACCCATGGCAAAAGCGCGCTCAAAAGCATTGATGCATCCATTATGGAAGCTGCAGATGACATCGCTTACGGCGTCCACGATCTTGAAGACGCTATTGTCGTAGGTCTTATTCAGCGACATCACTGGGAAGACCAAATGCTTTCTGACCTGCGACAACTGGAAGCAGAGCTACCTAACTTTAATGCAAAGGAACTGACAGAGGATCTCTTTTCCGGAAGCCATCACCGTCGAAAACAAGCCATTGGTGGCTTAGTGAACCGCTTACTGACATCTGCAAAGTTAGAACGAACGGCCTATGACTTCGAATGTCCGTTACTTCAGTATCAAGTTCAGCTCGGTGAAGCCGAGAAAATTCTGCTGAACTCATTGAAACAGTTTATTTTTAATTGGGTAATTCGTAAGCCGGAAATGCAGGCTCAGGAGTTTAAAGGCCAGCAAATTGTCATGGAATTATTCGAAGTTCTGGCCGTAGAACCTGAACGGTTGCTTCCGGAAAATACGCGCTTACGTTATATGCAGCAAAAGCAGAAAGGCGAAAATGCATTACGCGTTATTTCCGACTACCTGTCAGGCATGACCGACGGTTACGCGGCTAAGCTGTATCAAGAGCTGTTCTCTGTTAGCTCACCCAAAAGCGCTTTTCAGTAACACTTCTAGACAAAAAAGCCGAAGCAATAAGCTTCGGCTTTTAACTCTGATAAGAAAGCTTTTATTTATGACAGACTAATGTCATCTTTCTCATTGGTTTTTGCTTCGTTCTTAGCTTCTTCTTTCGCCGCAGCGCGTTCAGCTTCGCGGTCTTCTTTCGTTCTCTTTTCTGGTCTGGATAACAACAGCTCACGCAGACGACCTTCTAGTTCATCAGCAATTTTCGGGTTGTCTTGCAAGAACTTCATTGAGTTCGCTTTACCCTGTCCGATTTTATCGCCGTTATAGCTATACCAGGCTCCTGCCTTGTCGACCATTTTGTGCTTAACACCCAAGTCAATTAGCTCGCCTTCTTTAGATATACCTTTTCCGTATAAAATTTGGAAGTTTGCTTCTTTAAAGGGCGGTGCAACTTTGTTCTTAACGACTTTAACACGGGTTTCGTTACCGACCACTTCGTCGCCTTCTTTCAATGCGCCGGTACGGCGAATATCCAGACGAACCGAAGAGTAGAATTTCAAGGCGTTACCACCTGTCGTCGTTTCAGGGTTACCAAACATAACACCTATTTTCATCCGAATTTGGTTGATGAAAATACACATGGTGTTTGATTTCTTAATGTTCGATGTCAATTTACGCAAAGCCTGTGACATTAAACGTGCTTGCAAACCAACATGGCTGTCACCCATTTCGCCTTCGATTTCAGCTTTAGGTGTCAAAGCCGCTACAGAGTCGACAATAACCACATCGACAGCGCCTGAGCGAACTAACATATCGCAGATTTCCAGCGCCTGCTCTCCGGTGTCTGGCTGTGATATCAATAAATCATCGACATTAACCCCGAGAGCTTCAGCATAGATTGGGTCGAGTGCGTGCTCAGCATCAACGAAAGCACAGGTCTTACCCATTTTCTGGGCTTCAGCGATAACTTCCAGAGTTAACGTTGTTTTACCGCTCGATTCAGGACCATAAATTTCTACGACCCGGCCAAAAGGCAAGCCGCCAATACCCAGAGCAACATCCAGCCCTAATGAACCGGTTGAAACAGAGGCAATATCCAGAGTCTGGTTATCGCCCAGACGCATGATAGAACCTTTACCAAATTGACGTTCGATTTGTCCGAGCGCTGCATCTAACGCCTTTTGACGATCATTGCTCATTATAAGCTCCGTTATTAATCACTGGTTTTATACACAGTATACTGTACACATTTACAGTATCAAGTATTGTTCTGACTTTTTCCTTGAAATACAACTAAGTTATTGTAATTCAATTGTATTTATCAGTTTATTTAAAACTGAGTCCATTGTTTTCAAACGAATCTCTGCGCGATTACCCGAAAAGTGCTCATGCCAAGTCCAGCAGCTTTTATTATTCGCAATAGCCATCCAGACCAAACCAACCGGTTTATCGGCAGTGCCACCTCCCGGCCCTGCTACACCGCTAACTGCAATACTCCAGTCAGCACCGCATAAGGACAAAGCCCCGGAAGCCATTTGTTCAACACAGGCTTCAGAAACAGCCCCATGTTTTTCCAGTACTTGTGTTTCAACCGCCAGCAGCTTTTGTTTGAGCGCATTAGTATAGGTGATTATTCCACCATTAAACCAAGCAGAACTTCCAGCAACTTCGGTAATAGCGTATCCTATTCCTCCTCCGGTACAGGATTCTGCGGTACAGACTGTCTGCTGTTTTTGCTGCAGGCGTAGACCGACTTGTTCCGCGAGTTCAAAGGTTTGCGGCGCGACTGCCGTGGTTGCTAACATAACAATGGCTCCAGAAAAGAATATTCAACTATGCCTGAATTCTCTGACAAACAGATCCAATCACATACCCCAATGATGCAGCAATACCTACGTATAAAAGCAGAACATGCTGACATGCTTTTATTCTATCGTATGGGGGACTTTTACGAACTGTTTTTTGAAGACGCTAAACGTTCGGCACAGTTACTGGATATTTCTCTGACGGCGCGTGGCCAAAGTAATGGCGAACCTATCCCTATGGCAGGTGTGCCTTATCATGCGGTAGAGAACTACTTAGCACGCCTGGTTAATATGGGAGAATCCGTTGCGATTTGCGAACAAATTGGCGACCCCGCGACCAGTAAAGGCCCGGTTGA
>NZ_DFTS01000004.1:0-335 GCF_002383015.1 Idiomarina sp. UBA4206 | reverse complement strand
GCGACCAGTAAAGGCCCGGTTGAAAGAAAGGTAGTCCGCATTGTCACTCCCGGAACTGTCACCGATGAATCACTATTAACTGAGAAGCAGCAAAACCTTTTAGTCGCTATTTGCCCTCTGGATCCGAAAGAACCAGAAGGCGAGTATGCCATTTCCAGTCTTGAGCTTAGCAGTGGGCGCTTTTGGTTAACCAAAGCGCACTCAGCCGAGCAGCTTGCAGCAGAAATGCAACGCCTTGAACCCGCTGAACTTCTTTACCCAGAATCGATTTCTCTGGCCGGGCTTCCACTGGCAAAAGCTAAGTGTAAACGCCGCCCTGCCTGGGAGTTCGAACA